>DAOWIJ010000063.1 GCA_030640955.1 Fidelibacterota bacterium | reverse complement strand
GCCATCGGAGGCCCGGACATGGAATGAGACCGTTGTATCGCCCACGTCGGGGATACCGCTAACGGTCGCTGTATCCACTGTATCCAGCCACGATTGCAGGTTAAATGCGTCGTAGATCAGGGAATCATTATCAACATCCCAGGCCTCGATCCGGTAGGCGAACAGTTCTCCTTCCCTGGCCTCTGCGTTATCGGACGAAGTGATCTCAGGCCGGTCATTAACCGGCCAAACGGTCATATAAACGGTTGCGCTGATGTTTTCGTTGTTGGTGTCGGCCGCCGTGTAGGTGAATGAGTCCGGGCCGCAATAATTCGCCACAGGGTCATAGATTGCCGTGGTTGAATCGGGACCAATAGACACTGAGCCATGACCACCATCGGTTACCGCCACTATTTTTAAGGGATCACCGGCCGGATGGGTATCGTTATCCAGCACGGCGCACACCGCCGCCGTGTCTTCCGACGTTTCAAAAGTATCAGCAATAGCCACCGGTAAATCGACCAAAGCCAGGCCGTGTGTGGCGCTGAATTCACTGGCCACGGCGGTAATGATCAAGGTATCAGCGGCAATATTCAGCGGTACATTTAGGTCGAAGGCGCACCAGGCACCCTGGGCCTCGTCGATAATCAGATTAGTGGCCGTGGCTGAATCGACTTGTATTTCCCATACGTCATCCAGGTTGGCGCCATAGAGTGTAACATAGGTAGTACGGCCCCTGAACACGGCTGGAGGATGGATGGATGTGATCACCGGAATTTTGGTATCTTTCAGCAGAAATCCCATGATAGCCCCGAACAGCTCTTGCCGGGTGCTGGGTGGCGGCCCATCGGCCAGGCATGCCAGGCTGTAAGAGGCGCAAATGGTTCGTTGACCACTATTACCCACATTCTGTACGGCCACTGTACAGTAGCCGGTTTCTTCGAAAACCGGCATACCGCTGCCCACAAAATACTTGTCAATGTATTGGCTATAAACTTGATTGGATGAAGTGAAGACCATGCCCTCGGCAATACTGCCAGGTTGGCCTAGAAGGCTATCAATGACGTTCTCGTTGCCACCATCGGCCACTGAATCTATACCGATGAGTTGATACAATACCGCTCCATCAGCAAGATCACCAGCCCTGATCAGGGCATCCCCCCCTTCCAGATATAAACTTCCCCCTGATTCCAGATATGCTATCACCTGTTGCACCATAGCGTGATCGAAAGGAGTGCTCCCATTACCATCGCCATAATTGCCGAACGAGAGGAACACCGCCGCAAAGCCCGATAGATCGGGTAGCGGCATGTTCGCCATATATGTCACGTTCAACGAATCGGCGCCTGCGAAAAGGTCGTATATCCAACCGCCGCTATAGTCAGGGGCCGTTGAATCACCATCCCATACCAGCACGGCGGGCCAGGCCTGGGGGTTATCTCCGCTGATGGTAAGGGCAAACTGCTGACTTCCATTCTGCAGCGGACCACTATGGTCAATAGCAACCAGGTATTCCTCCGTAAGGGGTGTGGTTATCCGTACCTGTTCCACGTTGTCACGGGTATTGATACCGCTGGTGGCGGGGACATCGGGCTGGCCCGGTTCCAGGGTGAAGGGATAGTGAGTGGCTCCGCCGGCCGCATGGGTTACGTGAAGGTTCAGATCATTCACCAACATCGACGTGACCGGATTCAGGGCCGGATCACTGACCGTGGCCGGTGGATCGGTCCACGACAGGGTTACCGTGAGTGGCTCACCGCCAGCCGCTATGACGCGCCTCGTATAGGTGTATCCATCATCCAGAGCTGTTTCTATGATCGTGCCGGGGTAAAGTGTATCCCGGCTGATCAAATCAGCCGCATTGGCCGTATTGAGCAGGCCCCACCCGGTCATGTAATCAGGTCCCATGTCGCCCACGTCATCTGCTGTGTGAATCACGATGGCCTTCATTGCCGCCGCGCTGATTTGTGCACCGGTATGAGTCTGACTGTAGTGTTGTTGCAGCAGGGCCAGAGAGCCGGTGACGGAGGCTGCAGCCATGGAGGTACCGCTATCGCTATAGTAAGAATCAATGCCGGCGCCTGAAGCAGAATAAAGCCCACTGCCGCCGGCAACTATATCCGGCTTGATCCGGCCGTCATCCGTTGGACCAAGGGAACTTAACGGCATGAGCGTCACTGTAGCGGCATCGCTGTATCCCTCGGGTAGGTCGTTGACTGAGCCAACCACCAGTGTGTTTTTGGCCACGGCGCTACCACCCGGCAGGCAGTCGTATCCGCCATCGCCGTTACGAATGGCGCTTGAGAGCACCCAGACTGAATCCGAATCCTGGATCTGGAAAACCCAATGCTCCGGATCGTTAAGAGGACCATCATTGCCATCATTGCCGGCAGCGGCCACAATCAGCAGATACGGTGCGCTGCAGGCAATCTGATCCAGATCGGCCGACTCCCGAGTATAAAAGCCGAATCGCCAGTCCTCCAGTTCATCAATGGCCGGATCGCCCAGCCAGGCCCACTGGGGATTAACGGGCAGGTTGGGCAGGTTCAATTCCCAACCGGCAGCCAGCGAGTAGGATAGATTGGCCAGAACGAGTCCGTCCGAGGCGGCCTGGGCCAATTCCGACAAATCGTTGTCCCAATCATAGGCGAGGATGCCGGCATCTGCCGCCATGCCGTGGGCCTGGCCATCAATTCCAGAGGCGGCGATAGTTCCGGCTACGTGGGTGGCGTGATCAGAGGTTGCAGCCCCTGCGTCAGATATTATGATCCTGCTCGCCAGCTCAACGTGATCGGGTAGTGGCCACCCGTTATCCCACAGACCAATAGTGGCGCCGGCTCCCGTGAGGTCCAGACCGCTAGCCCCACCCGGCCACAGTTCTGGTGTTGATACCGTATGCGCCGCGTCAAGGTTACAGATTTTATAGTAAACCGGGCGATTTTGCCTCAACCGCTGAAGTGCAACGGACCGATTCGCATAGCCTGGTGATTTCTTGACCAGAAGCGGGACAGGCGCCTGCTGTATTTGGCCTTGTTCCAGCTGATACCTGGAAGAGAACCGATTAGCCAGCTCCTGCAACTCGGCTACAGACTGAGGATTGGGGTACGCCTGACCCAATAGAAACCCCTGCCACGCAACAATGATTGGCAGCAGTTGCCGGAGCCTGTTTTTCAGACCATACATGGCAGCAGCACCCTGTAATTGTACTACACGAAGGATTCATAGAGCCTGGAACCGTTGTCCGGTTCCCATCCATTAGCAAACTGCTTCTTGAATTCTTAAAGGTCTGTGGGAACCTTTCTGGCCGATCCCCTCAACAAATTACTTGGACGTTAATGTCCAGCTGCTGTCCCAATCATCACCGGGAGGATTGGCCTTGAAATAATCGCAGCGTTCAATATAGACTTGGCTGGGGGTCGTTGGGCGCTTGGTGAATACTTCTTCCAGCGCCTTACTGCTGGTGAATAATTTCCGGGCGTCATCCCAACTCTGCCGGCGGTAAGCCTCCATTCCCGACTGATATATCTCCTTCATTTCCATCAACTTTGGATCAAGTTGGCCTTTGGATGCCATAACCTCCACAGTTTCGACGGCCTCAGATTTACCCATCACTTTGACTTTATCAATGTCACGCCATTCAAAGGCATCCCGGCCGGCGCTGTTCAATGTCTGGGTGGTGCACTGGATATAGATCCCATACTGCTTGGCGGAGGCCTCCAGCCGGGCGGCGGTGTTGACTATGTCGCCCATCATGGTGTAGTTCATGCGCGTGGTTGAACCCATATTCCCGGTGACGAACTCACCCGTGTTCAAGCCGATGCGCGTGCGCATGATATGCACCAGGTCGGGCCACTTATCCCCCTCGGAAGCCCATTTCCGTCGCAGATCGCCCAGTCTGCGTTGCATCTCCAGTGCGGTGCGGAGCCCCCTGACGGCGTGATCCTCCATAGGCATGGGTGCGCCGAAAAAGGCCACAATCGCGTCGCCTTCATATTTGTCCAGGGTGCCGCCCTGATCCAGCAGCACCTCGGTCATGGCAGTCAGGTATTCGTTGAGCAGTTCTACCAGTTTACTGGCCGTCAATATTTCGGAGAAAGAGGAAAATGATTGGATGTCGGTGAAATAGGCCGTCAGGATATCCGATTCGCCACCCAACTCGGGCTCCACACCGGCGGCTATCATATCATCAATCAGGTCGGGTGAAATATAGGTGGAGAACGATTTCCGCAGGAAGCGCTTATCCTTCTCCAACACCAGATACTGGTAAAGATTGACACTCAGGAACACGAAGCCGAATGACATCAGTGGCCGGACTATTTCATAGACCACCAATGCGCCCAGAAACCTGCTATAGGCGAAGATAATCCAGAGGGCCATGGCAGCCAGGGAGAGCGCGATCGCACCGGTAATGCGGAAGTGGATGATCAGTCCGCCCAGCAGCAAACCTATCATTACAACGAGAGTGAAGCCAGCCAACCTGGATACCGGTTCCACAAACTCATTCCGCAGCAGACTGAGCATCACATTGGCGTGGATTTCCACACCGGGAAACGTTTCCTGTACCGGTGTTGACCTGAGGTCCATGAGGCCGGCCAGGGTGGAACCGATGATAACAACTTTATCCTTGAAATATTCGGGTGGCAACATATCGGGATTAACCCAGGCATAGGGTATATACCTGAAGGTCCGGTACAAACCGTAATAATTGACCAGCAGACGGCCCTGGTCATCAGTGGGGATCTCCCGTACTGTTTCACCGGCCCGGTTTACCAGACTAAGCCGCCGCTTCTCGAGGTCATAATTCAGTCCATCGGACGGCACATCCAGCAGATCCATGGCGGCGGCCATGGTCAAGCTGGGATAGACCTGACCGGCGCTGGCGAAGTACACCGCGGTTGGCGAACGGCGGATAATGCCGTCGGCATCCTGTGGAAAGTTGGCGCTGCCAATGCGTTTGCCGGCGTTGAGCAAATCGATGAATGAGATGTCAAAGCGGTCTCCTGAGGGAAATTCAGCCGCGGTCTCGGAAGGCACTGCCAACACTTTTGACTCGACATCGAGTACGGCTGGAATGCGTAAGACCTGACCGGCCACCGGGCGACCATCGGGTGGCAGCAGATCGCTGTTGAACTCCGCCAGATATGATTCCGCGGCCGGATCGCCGAAAAAGCGCTCAGCGATCTGCGCCAGTGATTGACCGGGTTTCACCGTATATAGATGTACACCATCCGGGGGTGCGGTCATGGGCCGTTGAAAGTTCAGCGTATCGGCCTCGGATAAGGCAATGGCATGATACACATTTCCGGCCTGCCAGGTTGCCCTGACAAATGCCGTATCGTGGGAGGGATCGGGCTCGGGATCAAAGAGTATGTCAAAAATAATGGCTGCCGGATCACCGGAGGCAATGAAATCGATCAGATCGCCGTGCATATCGTGATACCAGCGAAAATAGTTACCCAGTTCATCAACGCTCTGCTGGTCGATATCCACTATGAGCACTGTGTCGATGGCTTCTTCCTGG
Source organism: Fidelibacterota bacterium (assembly GCA_030640955.1). Classification (GTDB taxonomy): domain Bacteria; phylum Fidelibacterota; class Marinisomatia; order SCGC-AAA003-L08; family TS1B11; genus DAOWIJ01. Next base: position 18,735 of record DAOWIJ010000063.1, on the reverse strand, counting down.
AAGTCGGCGGTGCGGGCTTTGAAGCGGGCATCGTATGAGCGGTACTCGTAACCATCCACAACGTCAGTCAGAAATGACCACTGCGGGGTTGTGATCGCCCAGACAAAGAGGGCTGAGACAAGTCCCAGCCCGGCGCCAGTGGCAGATTTTATTATACGTTCACGCGTGTGCAGATTCACTATGCTTTAATCCTGCTGCCGCTACTCACCCTGCTCCGTATCCCGCTCCTTGTTCCAGCGGACAAAATCAAGGCCAGCATCAGCGCCCTGGTCAAACTCGAACATGGAGTATTTACCATCAGCGCGCACGTTGATCTGCATGCCCTCGACAATAGTGATCCAGTCCTCAAGGGCTACTTCGTAGGGACCGGGCACTTCCTCGGGAGCGGCTACTTCCTGGGGTGGCGCAATGGCAAACCCGCCCGGTGAGGGTCCCCCCTGGTCGCCCTGCCGGGATTCATCCACCGCCTGGGCCCAGTTCACATCGACCTTGCCATCGTATACCAGGACGGAACTCTCCTCCTCACCAGCCACGGCGCGGTACTTTGTGCCTCGAATGGCGGCCACCGCGGTGGGCGTCCTGACGGCGACATTCTTTTTCTCGCCAAAGGCGGCCTTGGCAGCCACCCACACCTGACCCGAGGAAACCGTGGCGCCGAAGTCTTTCTGCAAGCCGGTAACCTTAGCTTCGGTGAGGGCAACCTCGCTTTTCTCGGCCACCCGGAATTTGCCGCCACCGTTGAGGGTAACCTCGCAGCGCGACTTCACGGCGGTTTTCAGCTTGTCGCCTACAAACAGCTCCTGGTTCATGGCCGCTTTGCTCCAATCCGACACCTTCGCAGGCTGGACTTGCACATTTCCCAGAGGAAAGGTAATCTTGCCAAACAACTGCTTGTCCTGTCCCACCAGTCCGGTTGCCAGGACGAGCAACAGAAGGCCGCCCAACAGCGGTTTAACTATATAGCCAGGATAAATAATGCCCTTTGAGTTAACCTTCAAACTCATTAATTCCTACCTCCAATGTCTCGTTACTTGGCTATACAGGCCTGATCAGCGCCGCCGGCTCAGTCCAGGATGAACATCACGCGACAGGCCCCGATGGCATCCGCAAAGCCGTTCATACCAATGGCCTGCTGCGAGTCCGCTTTGGATATCACAACATCCGTGGCTAAGGTTCCCGAAGTGGCAACGGCCTTTACAGTGAGGGGATTGCCAACCACCCGAGGATCGCCCTGGGCAGCTGCAATATCCTTATGATAGCCAACGACTCCGTGCTGAACGGCAAATTCGCGCGGATAGCTGCCGGGCCCATACAGTACCGTACCATCGTTAGCCAGAATCTGGGGTGACATGGATGGCTTGATTCCCAGCCCCCGGGCGTCGATAATCAGACCGGTGACCGGCTGGCCGGGGGTTGCCACTGAAATGGAAGGCACAGTGCCTGCGTCCGGGACAGCGTCTATGCTCAACGGCCCGGATGGCGCTGTTGCCGTTATGGGCATAACTACATCCATTATGCCGCTCAGGGCTACCTTCATGGTAATCTCAACGGAAGAATCGCTGAGGTAGCGCACATCGCCTTCCTGTTGAGCGCCCCGCACCGTGGCTTCCACCTTGCTTTTTACGACATCGTTGGCCACCATGTTATTCTCGACGGTGGTCTCCGACGAAATGCGAACATCCTTGACCGCCTCCACCAGGTTGCGCAGGGCGTCCATCTTGGCAGCCCGAATAGCGCTGGCCCGGGCCGCTCCCACATTCGGAGCGTTAGCCGGTACGGCGCCAATGCCTGTAGCCTTGATCTCCCTGGCAGAGTAATCTATCTGGCTGTTCTCACCGCCTTCGGTAATTGCACCGGGAGCGGAGCCCCACTGGGCCGTCGCTATTGTTACTCCCAGCAGTGTGGCGATTGCTGATGATATTAGTTTTGTTCGCAGCATAAGTTGCCTCCTCAAATTGTAACCAGGGCAATACTAAAAAGTAATCCTTAATGAATTTTGCACTTCACGCACGATGAGCAGCGCATCCGCGCCATCCACGTTACCGGTTGGATTGAATTTACCGGTCATCAGATCAGCCTTCATGATGCCCCTTTCGGCACACAGCGCCATGGCGCTATAGGCAAAGTGGCTGCTGGACACATCCGTGAAGCGTGACGGGGACTCCCCGAAGTAACGGGTATCGAGGGACGGATCATTGGTGGCCTTACTCAGGATGCGCTGTACGGACATGGCATAATCTACCCGGGTGACGACCTGGTCAGGATAAAAATTGCCGCTGGGATCAGCCTCGAAAACGCCTAGTTCAACCACTTCCCTGATCCACGGCTCGGCCCAGCTGCCCTGCACATCCGCCAGTGTTACGGGTGCGCCTTCACCGGTAAACGCCGACGGCGGCTGAAAGCCCGGCTGACCGGTGGGCTGTGAGGCACGGGCAAACACTTCCCGCAGTTTCAGTTCCTCGGCGAACAGCACTGCCAGGTCGGCCCGGGAAATTTGCATCTTGATGGCGATTTTCTTGCCTGCTTCCGTTCCCGGACGGGCCCGCACTATTTTCTGGGTCTGGGACCAGCGTCCATCGGCTTTACCGGATAGTTCACCTTCGCCCTCAACCACCGCGGCAAATTTGGCCTCAGCCTCTCTGAATCGCATACCATTCAGGTAAGCTTCTCCTAAATAGTAATTGGCGGCTTCATCACCGGGATTCAGATCCAGGGCACGTTCAAAATCCTTTTCAGCCTTATCCAGCCATTTTTTCTCGCCGCTGTTGACTGTCCAGAACCGGCCCCGGTAAACGTACGTTACCGGATTTTTTGAGGCCAGACTGACACCTTTGTCCACAGCCGAGCGGCCCGCCTCAAAGTCATTCATATAAGCTTTGGTAAGACCTAACCCCGACCAGCCCAAAGCAAATTTCTTATCCAGGTTAACAGCCCTCTGAAACGCATTCAGGGCCGTCTGGTATTCACCATTTTCCAGGCTTCTGGCGCCCAATTTATAATGGTATTCAGGTGTATCGAGGTCCGATTGAGAGGTAGCTTTAGGGGCACACCCCACCATTCCAATAATCAACCCGCCGGTAAGCGCAAGTAGTATCCTGGTACGCATGATTCAGTACTCCTATATGAACTTAACTCTTTTTTGACCAGTCAAACGATTGCATGGAAGATAGTAATAATCAACTACTTCCGCAAGATTATTGACTGCGATGCTGCATCTATATCATTCTATTTGGCCTGCGCCATGAGCTCAAATCCGTTGGGCGTTTCGCCCTGAATGTATAAGACGAACCCTCCCAGGTCGTGCCCATCCAGGGCCATACCCAGGCTCTCATTGGAGCCGGTGAACTCCACCGCCAGAGTAACGACTCCGGACGCAAAGCTGCGCTGCTCCACCGATTGAACACCCTCCAGGCCGCCATTCAGAAAATCGAGTACCTGTTTGCGGCCCTGATAGCTCAGTCCCGATATTTTCAGGGTCAGCAGGCGGGCATTGGACTGTTCCAGGCTCCAGCGCCGCACCGTCTCCATCATGAGGTAATCGCTGAGCTTTCCGGCAGCCTCTTTAAGAGCGTTTACACCAGCCGTGGGGCCATCAATATGGGTAGATTTGCCATGAAACGTTTCCTGGGCCAGAATCTGGGCATTATCTGCCCGCACTACCTGGGCCGTGATGTTGGCCTGTCCCGATAGACGGCTTCCCAGCATGGGATGCGTGACCGCCTTGGAAGTGGCGTTGCCTGTGATAATGTATTCAGCACCAAACTCGGCCGCCATGCCCGCCGCGTTGATCGGATCGCCTTGAATCGAGGCCAGGTCCACGTTACGCTGGCGTAGCGCCTCGGTCTGGGTGGGACTGACAATATCGAAGTTCCTGCTGCCCAGCAGGCGGCCAATTTCCGTCTCAGCCACCGATGAATTCGGATCATCAATATTCGTTTCGTCGATCATGATCATGAAACGGGGCTGGCGCACCCAGGAGAGGAGCAGGTCCAGGGCCAGCTGATCTTTCACCAGTTCGTCCAGTATAGCGGTCACTTCGGCGCTGATTTTGATGGTCCACAGGCCATCCGGTCCCTGGCTGGCGGAGAGCTCCTCCCAGGATTTGACGAAGCCATTGGCTTTGCTCAAAATCTTATCGCGCTCAACCATGAAGTTTTTCACCACTGTCTCGCTGGCGATCACAACGCCGACACCCTGCTCGACGGCATCGCGTTTGGCGGCGGATAAGGCCACATCCCTGGTCATACCCATGCCCTCACCTACAATCGTTTGTGATTGCGCAACGAGCAGTGCGATGGGCATCAACAACAGGCTGACTAGGATTTTGCGCCTGGGAATGGACAAAACTTTCATACAGACATTCCTGGTTCTTTAGCAATTTATGATTCGTACGTCAACCGCCAGTCACACACTGTGCCGACTGTTCCTCCAGAGCTTCAAACTAAGCAATGAATCAATGCCATGCAAAAGAAAATTGCCACAAAGGAAAAATCTGAGCATGGTCGGTAAACTGCGACAACTGGTTGCCGAATATAGTCATATCACACGAAAGTTTAATTGATCTGCAGTACATCCAGGCCCTGATCGAAAACGATGTCTACCGGAATCCCGGCGCTGGACAGGCGATCCAGATCAGCCTGGAGCTGGTCTCCTATGGCGCCGTACTTATCCACGAATGCGCTGACACCGTCATAATCTCCATCTCCCTGATAAACCAGGATCCGCTTCGACAACATCGTGGATGCGGCCAGTAGTTTATCGGCGTCGATACTGTAAGTGCCGGTCTGTTCATCACGCACAATGGCGCCCTGTTCCATGAAGAAATTGAACCTGATTGTATTGGCGACACCGTGAGCACTGGAAGCTCCGAACCGGATAGAACGAAAGATGGACGTGCAGAAGGTCACGAAGTTGTCCATCAGTTCGGTCTCCTGCCATTCACCCTGCTCAATGAGCTTGATGATCAAATAGAGACCCAGCATATCAGCCTTACCTTCTTCCAGTGCGGAAGCCCTGTCGCGCAGGGCAGTCCTGACCGTCCCGCTGCCATCGATGGTGTTTTTAATACCCAGACCATGGGCCACTTCATGAAACATGGTGTTGGCAAAAAAAGCATCGAATGTGATATGTTGCCGCTGGTCTTCGGCAATCAGCAGGTTACTGATAGGCGCCAGAATCTTTTCGAACTTGGCGGCCATGGCGTTTTTCAGTTGCAGACGGCGCGCTCCCTTCTGCAGTTGTACTTCCTCATCATTAGGGAGGTTAATGGCAATCGTCTTGGAACCGGCGTTGCAGTCGCCGGCATAGTATATGACATCGTAGGCATTGAGATCCGAGTCGGAACCGGGAACTTCCTGCTTGTAGGCGGCAGGCACCGGCAGCCCCCTTTGCAGGTCGGGGAGCATGGTAACATACTTTGCCAACCGCGCTGACCATTCCAGGTCCTTAATCAGCACGTAGGCCTCGTTGGACGCCTTGTATCCGAACAACCGGTCCTCGTAGGTTTCGATGGGGCCGATTACGATGTCAACCTGGTTGTTTTTCATATCCATCCAGGCCATATCGCTGGCCTGATAGTTATCGGTCAGTAAGGCCTCGGCCCGCAACTCCAGGTAGTGTTTAAAGCCAGGGTCTTCGGCCAGTTGAGCCGCCTGCCTCAGTTTCTCGGCTGCCAGTCCGTACTCTTCGGCAAATATCTGGCTGTAGGGTTCCGCTATGAGAGCACCCTCGGGCGTACGCCGCACAAAAGTATACAAGCTGGTCAGTGATGCCTTACGGTCCAGCAGGCCCTCATAGGCCGATTCCAATTCCGCCACGGTCATATCCGCGGGATAGAAATTTGCCCCGCGAGGCTTATCGCCAAAGCCGGGAACAAAGGGTGCATTGCCGGCCAGACGGTCCCAGGGACCATAATTGATTTCGGCAAATTTTCGCAGCCCCGGATCAGCTATGCTGCTGAGCAAGGTCTCCTTATCACCATAAGCCTGTACCCAGAAAGCCTGGTCCATCGCTTGAGCGGCCTCGATAAGTAGAGGAATCATTTTCTGTTGGTTGGCTGACAACTTGCTCAGGTCGGCAGTTAGCGTGACGGTCGTGTACTTATCCAGCAAACGGGCCGTGTTAATGCTATCGTCTCCTGTGCAGGTCATCCAAAATATTGAAGCAAATATGTAGAAGAGCGAACGCGTGCTTGTCATTGAATACTCCTTAATATTATATAATTAAATTGACTTGAAAACTGTGGTCAAGGAAAAGATATATAGTTGGCGCGAACGACATGGCTATGGTTCCCGGATAAATACGCCCAAAGGGCTGCTAAGTGCGAGCGGGTGAAGGGAATCGAACCCTCGTAACCAGCTTGGGAAGCTGGTGTTCTACCATTGAACTACACCCGCGGAAGTTCCTCTAAATTACCCTATTTCCCGACGGATAATCAAGAAACTTGCGGTAAATCATATCGCTCCAACAACGACAAGATATTGAATCTCCCGTTTCTTTTCCACAATATATGGTATATTTTTTCCTGATTTTGCTTGCTAACCGATTAGCTTAAAAACTACATTGGAGCCTGTAAAACGCTTCAACAAAAGCGACTTTATTTCAATCTGCCAATAAATCCTGCTGATCAAACCACGATCAGGAGCAGCAACCACAGGGAGCTTTTGATGTCCGAATCTTTTGAGTTCAATTTTCCGGAGTCTGATGCCAAAACCGAAAATATTGAACCAGCAATCGAGGCCCCCCAAACCGAAACGGATAACTTCGATGCGGCTACAGCTACCATGGCTCAGGCTGGCCTGCCTCCCAAAGAAGACATTGACGAGACACCCGGGAAATATACTCTCGGCGCCTATTACCAGGATGATGAAATTGCCAAGGATATACTGCGGAATAAGTACCTGGCGCCCTGGGAAAAAAGCCCCTGGGACCTGTGGTTACGCCAGGCACGGGCTCTCGGCAGTATGGAAAGCACCGATGAACTGCGACAGGAATGGACGGCGAAATTTCTCGGTGTCCTGGAAGATTTTCAATTTGTGCCCGGCGGACGCATCATGCATGGGGCTGGCCGACAGGACATCAAAACAACCCTCAACAATTGTTACGTGGTCGCCATCAAGGGCGATTCCATCCAGAATATTTACCAGGCCATGAATGATGAAGCCATGACCTATAAGTACGGAGGAGGCTGCGGCCACGATCTGTCGGTTCTGCGCCCGGACGGCTCTCAAATTCATGGGACCGGCGGTGAATCCTGCGGTCCGACCGGCTTCATGGACCTGTTCAGCGTCAATACCAATACCATCGCCCAACATGGCCGCCGAGGCGCCAATATGCAGACGCTAAGGGTAGATCATCCCGATATCGAAGCCTTTATCGATATCAAACGGGATCTGAACCGGGTACGGTATTCCAATATTTCCGTCCTGCTGACGCACGAATTTATGCAGGCCGTTGAGAGTGACGGCGACTTCGATCTGCGCTGGAACAAGCAGGTATACAAGACAGTAAGGGCGCAGGAATTGTGGAAACGGATCATTACCTCGGCACACGCCAGCGCCGAACCCGGCCTGCTGTTCTGGGATACCATGCGGGACTACCACAATGGCGAATACTGTAGTCCGCTTGCATCGACCAATCCTTGCGCCGAACAACCCCTCCCTGACGGCGGCTGCTGCAATTTGGGGAGCATCAACCTGGAGCGGTTCGTGGATGAAGAAGGCGCGTTCATGATGGGGCCGTTCAAAGAGACCGTAGCCATAACCACGCGTTTTCTGGATAATGTGATCGATTACAACCTGGAACGCCATGCGCTGCCGGTCCAGCGCGAAAATGCCATCAATGATCGCCGCATTGGACTGGGCATTCTGGGACTGGGCGATATGTTCATCCGTATGCGCATTAATTACGATAGCCAGGAAGCGCTGGAAATCGTGGACACGATTTTACGGGAAATGCGCGATACCGCCTACAGCACATCGATTGACCTGGCTGAGGAGAAAGGCAGCTTTCCGAATTTTAAATGGGGTGGATACAGCAAGAGCAAATTCGTCAAGAACCTGCCTGCCCAGACGAGAAACAGAATTAAGCAGACAGGTATCAGGAATGTAACAATCCTGACCGTGCCGCCTACCGGTTCGGGCGCCATAGTAGCCCAGGTAACCTCGGGGATTGAGCCCGTATTCGCCACAAGCTATAAGCGCAAGGTAAGGCAGAACGACGGTTATGGGGATACCTTCAGGGAATATATGGTTTATCACCCGGTTGTTAAGAACCTGTTCGGATCGGATAGAGACTTACCGGAGTATGTGGTTACAGCGCACAATATTGATCCCTACTTCCGGGTAAAGATGCAAGGTATTATCCAGCAATATATCGATAGCTCCATATCGTCCACGGTTAATCTACCTGAAAAGATTCCGGTTGATACGGTAGCCGATATATATCTGACAGCCTATAAAGAAGGGCTGAAAGGCATTACGGTTTACCGCGAGGGTTCTCGTGATGGGATTCTCGTGGCAAACAGCAAAGAAAAAGACTCAGCCGATGCCGGGCAGGCGCAGGCCAAGGCCAAACCTGAAGCGGCTGCCATGGGTGGAGAAATGGACTCTGTCTCCGTAACAGCCGAACCAGCTCGAGATCAGAACTCCAAGGCAGGTATAGCGCCGCCCAAGCCGCGACTCCATCCCCGGCATCGGCAAGAAACCACTTTCGGTGTAACCCGCCGCGTGCGTACCGGCGAGGGCAACCTGTACATTACGATTAATGAAGACAGTGACGGCTTATGTGAGGTCTTTACAACCATCGGTAAAGCCGGCGGCTTGGCCTCTACCCAGGCGGAGGCCATCAGTCGCTTGATTTCGCTGGCGCTGCGCTCTGGTGTAGACGCCCACGAGGTAGTCAAGCAACTCAAGGGCATCAGCGGACCCCATCCCACGTGGGAGCAGGGCCGCCTGATACTATCGACACCGGATGCCATCGGCCAGGCCCTCGATGATTACATCAAGAGCCGTCCCTGGACCCATCCTGCCAGCGGCGAAACAAATGGCTCAGGTCCTATCAAGGACGATGGACCAATGATGCTTACCCCTGTCGATATCGAAGATGAGGACGAGGTGGTTCAGGAATCCTCAGCATCCAAAAACATTACTACTTGTCCCGAGTGCGGCGGTATGGTAATACATGAATCGGGGTGCGTTTCCTGTCCAGGTTGTGGCTATTCCCGCTGCTGACTGATCACAGCATTCGTCACTTCAAAAAAAAAGGCGGGGAAAACCCGCCTTTTTTAATACGCGACAGTGTACCTGGCTCAGTCGTGCAGGATTTCTTGTTCCTTGACATTCAGGATCTCGTCAAGTTCTTTTATATGATTATCGGTGAGCTCCTGGAAGTTATCCATGGCCCGGTGCACATTATCGTCAGAAATACTCTCATCCTTCGCCAGTGTTTTCAGGTCGTGATTGGTGTCTCTTCTGGCATTCCTGATTGAGACTTTGCCTTCTTCCACCACCTCGTGAGCCACTTTTACCAGTTCGCCCCGGCGCTCCTCCGTCAGTTCGGGAATGGGTAACCGGATCACATTACTGTCGTTAGACGGGGTCATGCCTATATTGGCCAGCAGGATCGACTTTTCAATATTTCCGATCTGGGTTTTGTCAAAGGGTTCCACCACCAGGAGGCGCGGCTCAGGCGCGGATATGTTGGCTAGTATTTTCAACGGCTGCAGGCTACCGTAGTAGTCGATCTTCACATGGTCTATCATCCGGGGATTGGCCCGACCAGTACGCAGGGTCGCCAGCTCATTCCTCACATGCTCTACGGCATTATTCATTTTCTGCTGGAGTGAGATATGCAATTCGTTTATCATAACCACCCTCCTTATGAGATAAGTGTTCCGATGGGATGTCCGGTTGCGGCCTGTTGCAGATTCCCTTCCCGGCCAATATTAATAACGCGCAACGGCAGTTTATTTTCCATACATAATGTAATAGCGGTAAGGTCCATTACCTTAAGTTTTTTTGCCAGAACTTCCTCATAGGAGAGTTCGTCATACAGTACCGCATCCCTGTTTACCACGGGATCGCTATCATACACACCGTCTACTTTGGTACCTTTTATGATTACATCGGCGCCAACTTCGATACCTCGCAAGACCGCTGCCGTATCCGTTGTGAAGTAGGGATTTCCGGTACCCCCGGCGCAAATAACGATCCGGTTTTTCTCCAGGTGCCGAACAGCGCGACGGCGAACATAGGGCTCCGCCAGCTGAGACATGACCAGTGCGGATAATACCCGGGTGTCCAGGTCAAGGTTTTCCAGGGCATTTTGAAAGGCAATGCTATTCATCAGGGTGGCCGTCATTCCAAGATAATCGCCAGTGACGCGATCCATGCCTTGCGCCGCCACTGACATGCCGCGAAATATGTTCCCTCCACCGATCACCAGGGCGACCTGGAGACCGGCATCAACCACGGATTTTACCTGTAGCGCCAGATTGTTCGCAGTAATGGGGTCTATTCCGAAGCCCTTATCGCCGGCTAGTATTTCTCCGCTGAGTTTCAGGAGAACGCGGCGATATGGCTGGTCCGTCATGCAGAGGGTATCAGGTTACTCGGAGGATGTGCCGGGCTGTTCGTTCTCTCCCAGCTGGAAGCGTATAAATCGGGCGATAACGATGTTTTCGCCGAGCTGTCCAATAGTTTCTTTCAAATAGGCGCCGACCGTTTTTTCCGGATCCCTCACGTAGGGCTGTTCAAGCAGGACGTTCTCCGCAAAGAACTTTTCCAATCGGCCAATGACCATTTTCTCCAAAATATTCTCAGGCTTGCCGGATGCCCGGGCCTGATCAATCAGCACCGCCTTCTCACGTTCCGCCATCGCGGGGTCCATTTCCTCACGGTTAACAACCAGCGGTGCTGAGGCAGCGATGTGCATGGCTACATCCTTGACCAGCTGCTGGAATTCTTCCGTCTTGGCCACGAAATCGGTTTCGCAATTGACCTCAATCAGAACACCTAATTTGGAGCCCGGGTGAATGTATGATGTAACGATTCCGTCCCCGGCTTTGCGGGCAGCTTTTTTATCCGCCTTGGCTATGCCTGCTTTGCGCAGGTAGTCTACGGCCTTCTCCAGGTCCCCACCAGATTCTTCCAGGGCGCGCTTGCAGTCCATCATGCCGGCGCCGGTCTTTTCACGCAATTCCTTTACTACCGCAGCAGAAATCATAGCATCATTTCTTCTTTTTTTCGGCGGCTGTTTTTGTCGTTGCCGCTTCTTTTTTCTTAGGGGCTGCCTTTTTCTTTGCTCTAACCGGCTTCTTTTCAGCGGTTACTTTTTTCTCGGTAGGTGCTTCTTTCTCAGGAGCTGCCTTCTTTTCTGCGGCTGGTTTCTTGGCCTCAGCTTCTATCGCTTTCTCAGCTACCTTCTCCGGCTGGGCTTCCGCAACCGTTTCAATTTCTTTACCACCCTCTCCCACCCGGAAAGTAGCTTTACCTCGAGCCTCAATAATGGCATCGGCAAAAGCGCCAGTGATCAGTTGAATGGAACGTAAGGAATCATCATTGGCCGGTATGGGATAATCTACCATTTCCGGATCGGTATTGCTGTCAACGATGGCAATTATGGGGATCTCCAGACGGCGAGCTTCGCTAACGGCGGTGGACTCACATCTGATATCCACCACGAAAACGGCATCGGGCAGGCGTTTCATATCCTTGATGCCCCGATGCTGATCAGCCAGGCGGATACGTTCCCGCTCCATCTGCAGGATTTCTTTCTTGGTGAGCGACTGGTAGAGGGTGTCAGCGTCTTTTTCCAGCTGCTGCAAACGCTTGATGCTGCGCTTGATAGTGGCGTAATTGGTGAGTGTGCCACCCAGCCAGCGCTCTACCACGTAAAACATGCCGCAGCGGTCCGCTTCTCGTTGGAGTACATCCTTGGCCTGCTTTTTAGTGCCCACAAAGAGAATCGAGCCACCCTTCCGGACCATCTGCGTTGCCATATCAATGGCTTTGTTCAGGCAAACAATGGTTTGATTGATATCGATAATGTGGATGCCGTTCTTCTGCATGTAGATGTACGGCTTGTAGTTCGGATTCCAGCGGCTGGTCAGGTGGCCAAAATGGGCGCCGGTACTGATTAGGTCTTCAATGGTGATCTGTGTTCCTGTGGTCATATATTCCTAAAAAATGTTAACGTTTGGAGAACTGGAATTTCTTGCGGGCTCCAGGCTGGCCGTATTTCTTGCGTTCTACTTCACGGGCATCCCTGGTCAGGAAGCCCTCCTTCTTCAGGATGGCTCGGAAATCTTCGTTTACTTTTTCCAGGGCCCGGGAAAGGGCCAGCCGGATCGCCCCCGCCTGTCCGGTGGGCCCGCCTCCATCCACATTAATGTGGATATCGTACTGATTCTCAACGCCAACCAGTGCCAGCGGCTCTGCAAGGTACAGTTGATGGGATACCCGGTTGAAATAATCATCAACGGGACGTTTATTGACCAGAATGGTGCCTTTTCCGCTCTCGAGGTACAGCCGGGCAACCGCAGTTTTCCGTCTGCCCACTGAGCGAGCCAGTATTTTTGCCATAGTCAGCCTAGATTTCCAGCGTTTTGGGTAATTGTGCCTGATGGGGATGTTCGGGACCGGCGTATACTTTCAAATGCTTGAGCAATTTCCGGCCCAATCTGTTGTGGGGCAGCATGCCGCGGACAGCATTCCTGATCACTCGGTCAGGATACCTCGCCAGCACCTTCTCAAGAGATTCCGTTTTCTGACCGCCAATGAATCCCGTATGGCGCCAGTAGATCTTCTTTGCAGGTTTATCGCCGGTAGCGCGAATCTTTGCCGCGTTGGTTACAATGACGAAATCTCCCATATCCAGATGCGGAGAAAAGGTTGGTTTGTGCTTGCCGCGCAGCACAGCGGCAATCCGGGCGGCCAAGCGCCCCAGGACCTGGTTGTCAGCATCGGCCAGGTACCAGTCCTTTTTAATGTCATTGCCTTTAAGTACAAATGTCTTCATGAAATCCCATCTAATACAGCAGAAAAATTTAATTGCTTATTTTAATTAAGGTCAAGACTTTTCAGGAGCGGCAAAACCAACCCTTCGAAGTGATGGCGGCACTCACTCTTCCGGTGAAATTCATCCCCAACATGGGGGTATTGCGGGAACGGGAATATATATCCTCGGGTCCATAGGTCCAGTTTTCATCAGGATTGATAATGACCAGCTCAACCGGGGCGCCCTCTTCGATGGGCGTCAGTTCCATCCCCATGACGGCGGCGGGTCCGGAGGTAAACAGGTCTATTATCTGTTCAACGGCCAGTCCGGCCTGCCTCAGCACGGTAAACGCCATTCCTACGGCGGAATCCAGCCCGATCATGCCAAAGGGAGCATTGATCATGTCGTGTTCTTTTTCATCTACCGTATGAGGCGCGTGATCGGTGGCAATGCAGTCGATGGTGCCGTCCACCAGGGCCGCAACGATAGCCTGGCGGTCTTTTTCCGCGCGTAAAGGCGGCGCCACCTTGGCATTGGTATTAAAGCCGGTCAGGGTATCCTCCGTGAGGCCCAGATGGTGAGGGGTAGCCTCGGCCGTAACCCTAACGCCCTGCCCCTTGAACTTACGGATCAACTCCACTGCCAGGGCCGTACTGACGTGCGGTACGTGCAGACGGGCGTCCGTTTCGCCGGCCAGCAGCAGGTCCCGGTGGATCATGCTGGCCTCCGCCTCGACGGGATTGCCTGGAAGTCCCAACCGAGTTGATAACGCGCCTTGGTTGACTACGCCGTCGGCTCGCAGGTGCGTATCCTCGGCATGGTTGATAATCGGAATGCCCAGGTCCCGGGCGTACAGCAGAGCGTTGCGCAGCACCTGGCCATTTTCTACCGGCATGCCATCATCGGAGAAGGCTACCACCCCGGCCGCGTACATCTCCAACAGTTCCGCCAACTCTACACCTTTTTGCTCCCTGGTAATAGCGCCGATAACATTGATCTGCACCGGCAGGTCGGCCCCTTTTTCCAACAGCGATCTGACTACCTCAGGCGAATCGATGGGTGGATTGGTGTTGGGCATCATGCAGACCCTGGTAAAACCACCAGCCAGAGCGGCTCGGGCCCCGGTCTGCAGGTTCTCCTTGTCTTCCCGCCCCGGTTCCCGGAAATGTACATGGATATCGATCAGTCCGTGGGTAATGATACACCCTGTGGCATCAATGCTGGTGGCGCTATCGGTCTGAACCGCGTCAGGCGCCACCAGGACACCCTGCTTGACCCCTATATCGCTTTTGCGCGACTTTCCGGTGGCAGGATCGTATATACTGCCACCCGTGATCAGAATCTCTTCCGGCAAGGTCCTGCTAACGTCTCTCAAGCGGCCTCCATTTCTTCCCTGGGCTTAAGCAGGTGAAACAGCACTGACATGCGCACCGCGACGCCGTTGAGTACCTGGTCCAGGATAATGGCCTGATCGCTGTCGGCCACCTCGCTGTCAATCTCCACGCCCCGATTAATGGGGCCGGGGTGCAGTACTATCAGTTCCTTCTTATGCCGTGACAACCGCTCCAGTGAAATTCCGAATTGACTCCGGTACTCCCGCACCGATGGAATCAATCCCACACCCATGCGTTCCCTCTGGATGCGCAATACATTTACCGCGTCGGCCCACTCGATCACTTCATCGACATCGCCATTCACTTCAACGCCAAGCTCGCTAACATGGGGCGGAATCAGATGTCCGGGACCGCACAGGGTTACTTTGGCTCCCATGGCAAGCAGTCCAAAAATATTTGACAGGGCTACGCGGCTGTGGGAAATATCGCCGATGATACCCACTTTCAGGCCCTCCAGGTAGCCGAATTTTTCCTGTAGTGACAGCATATCCAGCAGGGCCTGGGTGGGGTGTTCGTGGGTGCCGTCCCCTGCGTTAATCACCACGGCGTCCACGAAGTGGCTGAGTTGTATGGCGGCGCCGGGTACCGGATGGCGCATGACCACGGCGTCCATCTTCATGGCGTGGATGTTCTGCACCGTATCCTTGAGGGTCTCGCCTTTCTTTACACTGGAAGCCGCGGCGGAAAAGCTGGTTACGTCAGCGCTGAGCCGTTTCTCGGCCAGCTCGAATGATATCCTCGTTCGGGTGGAGTTCTCAAAGAAAAGATTGACTACGTTGATACCGGTGAGCGTGGGTACTTTCTTGATGGGACGCTCCAGCACTTCCCGGAAAGTGAACCCCGTATCCAGGATGATTCGAATGTCATCACGGGAAACCCCCTCCAGCCCTACCAGGTGTTTTATCGATATGGTCTTATCACCCATCAACATACTCCAGCAAGAGCACTTCGTCTTCCTGATCCACCTCTTTTACATGGACATGGATATGTTCGTTGGTCATAGTAGGGTGATCGCGGCCGGTGTAATCGGCCTTGATGGGCAACTCGCGGTGACCGCGGTCAACCAGTACTGCCAGTTCAATGGCGGCCGGCCGGCCAAAATCCATAATGGTATTCAGCGCAGCCCGGATGGTTCTGCCAGTGTACAGCACGTCATCCACCAGGATGATATTCAGATTGTCGACAGCGAACGGTATGTTCGTCGGCCCGATTTCGGGGGAGGGCAGGTGGGTGCGAAAATCGTCGCGGTAGAAGGTTACATCCACTGTACCGAATTTTACTTCAGCGCCTTTGAGGTCGGCCATCAGGTTGGCGATCCGCCGGCCGATGAATTCACCCCTGGTGCGGATACCAATGACCGCCAGCTGCTCCAGGTTCTCGTGCCGCTCCATGATCTCGTGGGTCATCCGGGTCAGGGTGCGCTCGAAACCGTCAGCGTCCATCAGCTTGGCTTTTACTTTCTTCAAGTGCGGCGCCTTCCGGATAAAAGAAAACCTCCCGAGGGAGGCAGATTGAAAAGAGTGCTCCTGCTGGCACAGGTCGTTCGGACTGCTGAATTGAACGGTCTCACTTCAGGGCCTAAATTTAGATCAGCAGGAAAACAAAAGACAGAACAATATCATGCCTTTCCAGGATCGGTTATTGTTTTCTTTCAATTAGGCAGACTCGCCACGGCACTGCGAACTGCCGGGGCTACGCCATGGCCCGCCATAATACTTGCACAATGTTAACTGTTACCTTACATTACACCTGATGAATCTCCGGCTCCCAGCCCTCTTATTGCCTGCTGCCCTGCTGGCCCTGCTCTCCTGCGGCATCTTCGGGCCCGACGATGACGACTTCGATCCCCGCAAACTCACCTGGACCATAGATACCCTGGCCTACCCGGAGAGCTATCAGACCACCATGCTATCCATCTGGGGCAGCTCGCCGGACGACGTTTACGTGGTGGGACACAATGAACGGGGCTTTGGCAAGATGTATCACTTTGATGGTCAGGAATGGAGCGACGTGGGCCTGAACCCGGTCCAGGGTGGCCATATCAGTGGACCTATCGATCTTGCAGCTATCTATGGGTTCAGTGCCCACGATATCTGGGCGGTGGGGCAGCATATCCACCCTCATCCGAATCCCCCCCCCAATTTCCTGGACAGCTCCCTGGTGATCCATTTCGACGGAAGTGAATGGCGGGAGGTCGAGACACCCAGCGGTCGCGTGCTGGGGGCCATCGGCGGCAAAGGCCCGTCAGACTTATGGGCCGGAGGCCTGGGGAGCGCCACCCTGTTTCACTACGATGGTACGGCGTGGGAAAGGCGGTCCATCCGGGACACCCTGGAGCTGCTTTCCTATCCGGCCTTCCGGTCGTTTGTAACCGATGGCAATCTGGAATATAGCCTGTATTATAAAGGCGGCGGCACCGATACCTACTACCTGCTGCAGCTGGTGGATGGTGAGTGGCAGCTGCTGGATGATCTCTCGCTCCATACCGGTTTCCTATGGATGAGTCCGGCTGGACGACTGTATGCCACCGGTCCCAAGGTTCTGCGCTTGGGCCAGGGCGACTGGCAGGATGTGTTCGAAAGCAGACCGGACAGTGTGATCATCCTGCGCATTCGTGGAATCAGTGACGACAATCTCTTCGCGGTAGGCTATAGCCAGTTCAATGATGTCGGTATGGTCTACCACTATAATGGTGAGGATTGGTACCAGTGTCCCATACCCCAAATCTCCCCAGTTCATGTGGGTAATATCTGGACGGATGGGCAGGAGGTCTTTGTACTGGGCATCCTGGCAGACTTTCCTCAAAAATCAACAGTAATACTGCACGGGAGGTAATCATGCGTACTTCGACAAGCTCAGCACGACATTGGGATATAACGGGGTTGCTAGAGTAGTGGATAGTCTGAACAGGGCCTGGGGCTCCCCCTACGCCCTGACCTTCCCGTACACCAGCAGCGGCTTAATGGGTGGGACTGCCGAAATTGTCTGCTATGGGACTGCCGTAAAGCTCAAGTAATAGGAGATTGATACTACTGGCAGCTTGGCTATTGACTGAAAGGCGGTATGACCAACCGGCTCTTGCCATACCCCTTGATGGAAAATTCCACCGTATGCGTCCAGCCGCTGTCATAATCGAATAAGGCCGGCAAATTAATGGGGACAACATATTCTTCCCCTGTCTGCACGACTAGCTGTTCCAGATCATCGAGGGCCTCCATGGCGCCATCCATCGGTTGCAGCCTGCTATCTTTCCGGCCCGCCTTATCCCCGGACCTGGTAACTGTGAGTTTCACATCGGCATGTAGGAAAAGTGTGCCTTTCTCCCACCTGAAGGCCGGGACCAGGGCGTCCTTCGGGTGAGCGTTACGGAAGAGCAGCTCAAAGGCCAGATTGGTGGCCGGCGCCGTGGGATCAGGGCGCACAAGGATCAGGTCGCGTCGCAGGTGGCGATTGATCTCCAAGCCATAGTCGGTGGAGATGAAGCGGCTGGTGTCAGCCAGATACAAGTCATCATCCCCTTCGATCAGCAACCAGATTCCAACGCGGTGCTTGTATTTTTCGATCTGTGATGCGGCCAGCACCACGGCCACCTTTTCAGGCTCCACTACCTCACCGAGCATATAGCTGATCATGTCGCCCCAGAGCACTTCCGAGACGTGAATATGACCGGTGTATACCTGTTGCGATGCCCCACTGTCGGCCTGAATATTTTCCAGCGTGCCCTCCACAATCAGATCGCTGGTGGCAACCAGGTGGCGCAGTTGATCAGCGCTCAGTTCGCCCTTGCCACTCGTCCAGGGCATACAGCCGGTCAAGACCAGTAACAGACCATAGCAAGCCATGTTACTGAAGATTCTGATCATACGTAACCTACGCGCTGGACTTTGAGCAGATTGGTACTGCCGGTCTGGCCGATGGGTATACCGGCAGTAAGCACAAAATAATCACCCTTAGTAACTATATTGTTGTTCAGCAGGAGTTTTTCCGCCAGCACGATCATATCGTCGGTATTGGGCATTTGTTCAACGTGGATCGGCATGATTCCCCAGACCAACTGGAGCGCGCGGCAGGTACTCAGCAGAGGCGACAAAGCTACAATGCGCGTCATGGGCCGATACCGTGAAACACCCCGCGCTGTGATGCCGCTGTGAGTCATAGTAACGATGACGTCCACTTCGCAATCCGCGACTATACTGGCGGCTGCGTGGCTGATAGCCGTGCTTATACTTACTTCGAGATCACCCTTCCTGCCTCTGTAGCCGCCGCTCGATGATGCCGCCTCGGTGGTTCGGGCCACCTTATCCAGTGTTATCACTGCCTCAACCGGATATTTCCCAACAGCGGT
>DAOWIJ010000067.1 GCA_030640955.1 Fidelibacterota bacterium | reverse complement strand
GGTTGTCCTCGTACCGTGAACTGGAGAATGTACGGAAGGCGCTGGCGGGCCTGTCACGGCGTCTGAGCCACGCGAACCACATGGCGGAAGGCCTGGCCGAGCTGCAGGCCAACTATAGCGAATTGGAGGCGGACTTCCGCGAATACCTGCCCGCGGTCAGGCAGTACGTACAATCACGGGTGGGTGCTTCGAAGATGTGGCTTGACGGCAGCTGATCAACCGATGGGCGATGGCGCGTCGGCAGAAGCGGCCTTGTCAGGAAGTCCAATCCATCCGTAGCGTCCGTTGATGTTCGGCGCAGTCCTTCAGATAGAGATTGATTAAACTTTGATAAGGCAATCCTATCTGTGTGGCAAGACTTTGAAAATACTCAACGGTGGGCTCATCAATCCTGATTGTGATTTGCTTCTTGAGCGCCTTTACGTACGGATTCCTTTTGGACTTTGAAAAGTCGTATTCTTTTCTCATCTTGCTTCTTCCTCGTACAGATCCCGCTCGTTCCTGGTTGCCTTTCGAGCGGAAATAATCCTGATCATATTATCCGATATCCGGTAACAATGGCAAACCACCAAGGTTCGAAGTTTGGAGCTCAGCCCGAGGATCACAAACCTGTCCTCAGTCTCTGAGTGGTCGGGATCAGCCATGAACCGGGCATTCTCGTCATAGAAAACAGTCTGTGCCTCCAAGAATGAGACCTTGTGTTTCCGCTCATTTGACTTGGCCTTTTCTGGGTCCCACTCGAAGCGCATTATTAATTTACATAATAACTACAACGTAGTACATAGTCAAGATCAACTTGAGCGTTTATCTGTCTAACGGCATAGCTCGCCTAACGCGAACCGCTTGCGTCTCAATTCGGCTTGTATTGAATGCCCACCAGACCTTCGAAATCGGCATCCTGTGTCCAGAATTATCATGTTCACAGACGGTCTTCTTCCCGGTCCACCGATGCATCAATCTCCTTTAGGAAGCCCCTCAGCTTCCCGGCCTTTGCGTCCGTTTCTATCTGCTTATCCCACGCATCCGCATCGTATGCGCGAAACCATTCGCGGAAGGCTGCCAGCTCTTCCCGGTCCAGCTGCTGAACTTCGTGCTCGAGTTTTTCGATCTTGGTCATAGAGTATACTCTCATCAATGGCTTGGTAATTCTTCATAGTTTAAACAATGATCGGCCCACATGGAATTGCCCCATGAACTCCGGTGCTAAAATAGCCCCAAGCCTCAAGTCCCAAGCCCCCAACCTCATCCCCCAAACCGATCCGTCGCCTCGATCAGCGCGTCCCTGATCCCCGGCTCGGTAATGGAATGGCCGGCATCGGGGACTACCTGAAACCGGGCCTCGGGCCAGGCACGGTGCAGGTCCCAGGCTGATCGCATGGGGCAGACCACATCGTACCGGCCCTGCACTATCACCGCCGATATGTGCTTGATCTTGGGTACGTCGCGCAGTATCTGGTCTTGCTCCAGAAAGGCGTTGTTCACGAAATAGTGGCACTCGATGCGGGCGAAGGCCAGGGCGAATTCGCTCTCACCGAAGCGGTCTACCGCCGATTCATCCACCCGCAGTTTGCTGGTGGTGCCTTCCCAGATGCTCCAGGCCCGGGCGGTTTCCGCTTGCGCGGCATGATCATCACCGGTGAGGCGCCGGTAGTACGCGTGGAGCAGATCATCCTGTTCATCCTCCGGTATGGGCTTCAGGTACGCTTCCCAGCGGTCGGGGAACAGCTGGCTAGCGCCCGATTGGTAAAACCACTGAATCTCGCTCGGCCGGCACATGAAAATGCCCCTCAGTATCAGGCCGGTTACCCTGTTGGGATGGGTCTGCGCGTAGACCAGCCCCAGCGTACTGCCCCAGGAGCCGCCGAAGACCAGCCATTTGTCGACACCAATCTGCTCGCGGACCTGTTCCATGTCGGCAACCAGGTTCTGGGTGGTGTTTTCCCGCAGCTCGGCGTGGGGCGTGCTTTTACCGGAACCGCGTTGGTCCACCAGGATAATCCGGTAGCGCCGCGGGTCGAAATAGCGCCGGTAAACCGGCTCGATGCCGCCGCCGGGACCGCCGTGGACAAATAGCACCGGCTGTCCTTCCGGATTGCCGCACTCCTCGTAATGGATTGTGTGCAAATCGGATACCTTGAGGAATTCTTCGTTGTAGGGTTCAATTGCCGGGTAAAGATCGCGCATTAATATTCTCGCTCCGCTAAAACATTGTGATTTCCACCGGGACAAATTGCTAGGATAAAACCGGGGTGGCAAGTCATTCCCCGTAAGTATATTCAGGAAGGTGTGTAACTTATTAATACCTGAGCGTATTCAAGATGGAAAGGCTATTGGCGGCTACGCGGAGCTGTTCGCCCTGCATGCATCGGGCCGCCTGAAGGAATTACTGGTTGGCTCCCCTGGTTAGAATTTCAGTCCCACGGCCAGTGAACTGGTGACGCCCAAAGGCCCCATTAATTTTATGGCCCAATCCGCCATCAGCAGCTGGCGCCACCTTCTTACACCATCTGTTTCCACCGGCTCATATCCCAGCCCCAGCGACAGACCGGATATCAAATCGCCATAAGTATTTTCCCGGGCATAGTCCAGTTTACCCTGGTCTACGCCGAGCCTCAATCTGGCGCCCCCGGCCAGACGAAATTCGCCACCAGCTCGAATAATCGGTACATCCACATCTTTGATGACCCCACCACTCACGAATATTGTCAGCGGCAGGTACTTCAGTCCTTTGGCAAGGCCGACATGGTAGGCCGACGGCAGCTCATCCGCCGTTGATGCAATAACGTACTGATCGACCAGGCGACCGTTATTCTGGGACACGAGGCCGATGCTCGCGTTTAACCGGGGGCTGTATAACTGAACGCCCAGCGACCATAACAGCGCAAGCGCAGACGTTTCCTCCAACTGCCCGTGGATCCCGCCGATGGTCAGGCCGGCTGACAAATAGGGGCCCAGGTTGCGTTGCAGGCCGGTCCGGATCAGCAGGTCACTGGCGCTGTAGGCGTCTGTCTCATTACCATCGCTGTCATAACCGTTTAAAGTGCCACAGTCCATTCTGGCAATCTCCAGCCCCACAATGCCGCTCTTGCCGGGGATTATCAGCTGCGTTGACTGCTGCATGATACCCGCCGGATACCAGCGCATGCCGACGATCAACAGGCGGTCCCGGCCGCCGTGGCTTTCCGGGGTTGCCAGTCCAGCCGGGTTCAGGGCCAGCGCTTCGGTCATAGTTCGGCCGGCCACCTGGGAGTTTGCCAGGGCCAGCCCGCGAGGTGAGGCGGCGTCAGTTAGCCAGAAAAAGCTGGTTTGGGCACCCAGGAACTGGCAGGCCACGCCCAGAATGCAGGCGAACACTTTGGCTGTGGGTAGTGCTGATCTAATAAGGCGACTCCTGACTTTCAGGGGCACGATCTGCTTCGGTTAACTGTCGTCACCCTGTGGACGACGCAATTGGCCCTCAAGTTCCCAGCTCCTTAATATTTTATTGGCCCTTCGGCGCTTAATAAGGTAGGCTGCCAGAACCAGCAGGGGCAACAGCAGATACAGGGTGCGCGGGTGCGCTAACGCCAGCACTATATTGTAACGCGCCTCCAGCCGGGATCGATACCTGACCTGAAAGTCGGCCAGGGTTTCGCCGGTTCCTTCAATGAAGGCTCTCTCGAACGATCCGCCACGGCTCAGGGCAGAGATGATATCAGGGATGGCCTGGGCCCCATAAATGTGCTCCAATTCCTGGATGGCCACCAATGATTGGGCATAGGCCTGCAAGCTCAGGTCTATCGATGACCTGGCAACGTACTCCAGTTCATCCAAAGTATAGAAGGCGCCCAGTAGTGACGCTCTAACCAGTGCCCAGTACATGGCTCCGCTGAGCTGCTCACTAACATGCACGGCCAGCCCCTCGTGAAACCAGGCCGGAAGGGGTGTTGACCCGGGCTGCCCCTGTAGTCTATAAAGGTAAAGATGTACCATCTCGTGAAGCAGCACCCGGTGGAATTCTGCCTGACCGCCTGAGACGGAACCGGACGCCGGTCCCTTGACAATTATGGCCGCTGGTTGGTCAATCGCCACGCCCCGGACCCAGTCAGGCAGGCTTCTCCCAACCCACCGGTCGATCCTGGCGTCGCCGGTCAATACAACCAACTCCCAGGGCGCTGTTTTCTGGGGGCCGAAAAGATCAATAATAACCACTGTGAGCTGTCGCACCGTTTGAACAACCTCGTCAGCTGCCTGCCTGGTATAGACTGCGGGTAACCGGAGCGTAAAAGGGCCCATGGCGCTTTCATGCGTGTCAGAGTTGACCATGTTTGCGCCCCCCAGGGGCACTAGACCTGTGAGTATACCCGCCAGTATAAGTGATCTGTAATATTTCACAATAAACTTGTTGGATCAACGTCGATCTTAAGACGCACCCCCCGCTGGCTGCGCTGTAACCACGCTTGTGGCACCCGCGAGATCAACAGGGAATGTACCGCTTTGCCACCGGGATCAACAGCTCGATCTGATTTGATCAGCAGATGCACCCGCCAATTCCCCCGCAGGCGTTCCAGCGGCGCGGCAGCCGGGCCCGATATCGTCATGCCTTTTTTAAGTGGTTTCAGCCTGGCATTCAATTCGTGGGCCAGCGCCCAGACCCTGGCTTGATCCTTACCCTGCAGCAGGAGCCTGACAAGTCTTGAAAACGGCGGGTACAGGAGTTCTTTGCGCTCTGCCATTACCTGGTTATAGAAGCGGTGAGCGTCCAGATGGGCCGCGGCCCTGATGGCAATATCATCAGGGTGATTGGTCTGTATAATGGCCTCACCGGGCAGCTCCCGGCGCCGTCCTGACCGGCCACATACCTGGTAGACCAGCTGAAAGGTCCGTTCGCCCGCCCTGAAATCGGGCTGGAACAGCCCCGTATCGCCATTTACCACGCCCACCAGGGTTACCCGGTTAAAATCCAGTCCTTTGGCAATCATCTGGGTGCCCAACAGTACATCCGTATCACCCCGGCCGAAAGCTTCCAGGATGCGGGCATGCGAACCGCGCCGCCGGGTAGTGTCGGAGTCCATACGGGCAATTCTCGCCTCCGGGATTATCCTGGACAATTCCTCTTCCACCTGCTCGGTCCCGACGCCATGCAGATATATGTGAGGCGAACCGCACTCCGGGCAGGCTTCAGGGCCGGTGGCGGAATAGCCGCAGTAATGGCATAGCAGGCTGCCCCTGGCTTTATGGAAACTCAAGGCAACAGCGCAGTGAGGGCACTCGGCGGTATAGCCGCAATCGTTGCACCCGGATACGGGCGCGAAACCTCTCCGGTTTTGAAGCAGTATGACTTGTTCGGATCGTCCCAGCCGCTCCCTGACGGCCTCGATCAGCGCCTGGGAAAAAATAAGCTGGTAGTTCTGTGTGCGTTGCCGCTCCACCCGCAAGTCAACCAGGCGCACCTGGGGATAGCTAGCGCCGCCAAACCTTTCCGACAGGTTCAGCCGGTGATATTTTTCCCGGAGACCATTGTAGTACGTCTCAACGCTGGGGGTCGCGCTGGCAAGCACGACTACGGCGCCGGCCTCCCTTCCCCGTACCAGGGCAACATCCCGGGCATGATAGCGGGGCGCCGGATCTTCCTGTTTATAGCTGCCCTCCTGCTCCTCGTCAACGATGATCATTCGCAGGTTGGGCAGTGGAGCGAAAAGCGCGCTGCGGGCGCCCACTACGACCCTAAAGCGGCCTGCCAGCAATTGCCGCCAGGTCCACGCTTTCTCCCGGCCCGACAAGTGGCTGTGCCACATGGCTACCTGCTGGCCGAACGCTTCCCGGAAGCGTCTTGACACCTGTGGCGTCAGGGCGATTTCCGGCACCAGTACCAGCACCGATCCGCCCGTGGCAAGCACTTCCTGGGCCGCCCGCAGATAGACCTCCGTCTTGCCGCTGCCTGTGACTCCACGGAGTAGAAATGGGGCGTAACCGCCTTCGCGAACAGCCTGCACCACCGATTCGGCCATGCCGGCTTGCTCTGCCGTCAGGGTGATGGCATCGGCAATTGGTATCCTCGTCTGTCGGAAGGGGTCCGCGTCAACTGCTGACTTGCGCAGGCTCACCCAGCCCCTGGCCTCCAACCGGCGGCACACCTGGGCAGGAGCACTTACCAGACTCACCAGAGAACTGACCGGCGCCTCCGACGATTGCCGGAGCAGATACTCCAACACTGCCGCCTGTGCCGGGGCACGCTCCGGGAGTTGCCCGCGGGCCTCGATTCCTGCCGCTGTTATGCGCACGTGCAGTTGCTTGTGGGGCATAGCCTCGGAGAACCCCAACGGCAGGGCCGTCTTCAGCACCAGCCCCAACGGGGTTATATAATAGCGCGAGACCCAATCGATGGTGGACCACAGATCCGGTGGGAGTGCACCGGGCTCGTCGCGTACTTCGGCAATCGCTTTGATCGTCCCCTGGTAGTCGGTGGACTCGTCGAGCTGGGAGACAACTCCAATTACTTTCCGGCGGCCAAATGGCACCGATACAAAACTGCCCGGCCACACTGTTGAAGTGAACCGGGCAGGTATACTGTACGTAAACGATTTATAGCTGGATAAAGGCAGGACGACCTGAGCGAACACGGTCAGGGGCTCCCATCGTTAGTATGCCGCCCCAGTGGGTGGCTGTTGCGCTGCCGGACACGGACGACGGGGGGCTTAATCTTCCTTCACTACCCAGACGGTAATCGAACCGCTAACGCCATGCCCCAATTTGACCTCGACATCGTACTGGCCGAGAGCTTTGATGGGTTCCTTCAGGTTAATAGCGCGATGGTCATAATCATGGCCTTTCTCCTTAAGGAGCTCCGCGATATTAAGGGCCGTGACCGAACCGAATACCTTGTCGTCCTCACCCACTTTTACCGTCGCGGTAATAGCTACCTTGGATAACTTGGCAGCTACGGCGGTCAGTTTATCTTTGGTCCTGGCATTCTTGATCTCTTCCCGTTTGGCTTCTTCAGCCACGGTGCGCATGTTGGCAGTGGTGGCCGGGACCGCCAGTTTTCTGGGAAACAGGTAGTTGCGGGCATAACCGGCGCTCACATGCACGACACTGCCGGCACTCCCCAATGATTCCACATCTTTTCGAAGCACGATATCCATTTTGAATCCTTGAGTTATTACTGCTGGGTAACATCCAGCGAATAGTGGATCAGAGCAATGTTCCGGGCCCGCTTGATGGACCGGGCCAACATACGCTGATGCCGGGCACATACGCCGGTAACCCGCCTGGGTATGATTTTACCCTGCTCGGTAATAAAGCGGCGCAGGGTGCGAACATCCTTATAGTCGATCCTGGCTACCTGGTTCTCACAAAACTTGCATACTTTTCGACGGCTCATGAAAGCCATTGTTTCTTCTCCTCACTAAGGGCGCCCGGTAATAACCTTATGAGCATGATCAGGCGCCGTTCCTTATATAAAACTTGCTGCTGCCGGTCAAGAATTGCTATTCGGCTTCCTCGGGTTGCGGGTCATTTGCTTCCACCACCTGTGGTTCTTCCCCTTCGGCCTCCACCGGTTCCGCTTCCTCAGCAGGTTCCTCTGCCACTTCATCATCAACGGGCTTGTCTTCCGGAACAGTGGCTTCCACTTGATCTTCGGCTGTTTCTACGCTTTCGCTTTCCGGTTCGGCTTTCTCCTCGCGGACCTCGTTTTCTTCGATCCGCACAATCAGGTGCGCCAGAATATTGTCCTTCAGCTCCAGATCGCGATTCAGCTGGCCGTTCCCAGCTCCATCACTCCTGAACTGTATCAGGACGTAGGTGCCAAAGCGCTGCTTTTCAATGGGATAGGCAAGGCGTTTTTTGCCCATTATCTCCTTATAGAGAATCTCTTCCACACCACGCTTTTCAAACAGCTGGATCGATTCATCAACGACACGATCCAGGGCATTATCTTCAATGGCGGGGTGCACAACAAAAATCGATTCGTAAAATCTCACTTTTAATCTCCCGGGAGTTACTTGATCAGCGGCGCTATTACCAATGATACCACTGACGTCAATTTGATTAGGATATTCAGGGACGGACCGGCCGTGTCTTTGAAGGGATCACCAACCGTGTCGCCCGTTACGGCTGCCTTATGGGCATCGGAACCTTTGCCTCCGAAAGCGCCGCCTTCAATGTGCTTCTTGGCGTTATCCCAGGCGCCGCCGGCATTGGCCATGAAAATAGCCAGCATTACACCTGAAGCGGTTATGCCGGTGAGCACACCCGCCAGCATGTTGGCGCCGCCAAAGTAGCCTACCAGAACCGGGGTCAGCACTGCAATCAGGCCCGGTGTGATCATCTTGCGCAGGGCCGCCTTGGTCGAGATGTCCACGCAGGCGGCGTAGTCGGCGCGGGCGGTACCTTCCAGCAGTCCCTTGACTTCCCTGAACTGGCGGCGAACTTCCTCAATCATTTCAAAGGCCGCGGCGCCCACGGCATTCATGGCCAGTCCCGAAAACAGGAAGGGCAATACAGCCCCCAGAAAAATGCCCGCCATTACTTTGGGATCCATCACGTTGATGCTTTCCAATCCTACCACTTTGGTAAAAGCGGCGAACATGGCCAGGGCGGTCAAGGCCGCCGAACCGATGGCAAAACCCTTGCCGATGGCGGCGGTTGTATTTCCAACAGCATCCAGCTTGTCGGTGCGCTGCCGGACTTCCGGCTGTTGCTGGCTCATCTCGGCGATGCCACCGGCGTTGTCGGCGACCGGCCCGTAGGCGTCAACCGCCAACTGAATGCCGGTGGTGGCCAGCATGCCCAGGGCGGCAATGGCGATACCATACAGGCCACTGCTGAAATGGCTGATAACAATGGCCGCGGCAATGATCACTACCGGTATCAGGGTTGAAAACATGCCCATAGCCAGACCGGCAATGATATTGGTGGCGGCGCCTGTCTCAGAAGCCACCGCAATGGCGTGTACAGGCGATTTATCCTCAGCAGTATAGTATTCGGTAGACAGGCCAATAAGGGTTCCGGCGATAAGCCCGGTTACGGCAGCGGCAAATACACCGCCCGAAGTCACGGTCAAGGTGCGCAGCAGCACCGGTTCAGGCAGCTGCCAACGGGTAATGAACCAGCCCGCAATCAGGGTAAGGGCCCCGGCAACTAAAGTCCCACGATGGAGGGCATTCTGAGGATTACCGCCCTCTTTTACACGGACAAAAAAGGTACCCGTAATGGAGGCCAGGATGCCGGCAGCCGCCAGGATGAGTGGTAATATAACCAGATTTGAAACGGACTCTTCGGCTGCTGACAAGGCGGCGGCGCCCAGCACCATGGAGCCAACAATGGAGCCCACATACGACTCGAACAGGTCGGCGCCCATGCCAGCCACGTCGCCAACATTGTCACCTACGTTGTCTGCAATGGTAGCGGGATTGCGGGGGTCGTCTTCAGGTATGCCGGCTTCGACCTTGCCCACCAGGTCGGCCCCCACATCGGCGGCTTTGGTATAGATACCCCCGCCAACCCTGGCAAACAGGGCAATGGAAGAGGCGCCCATGGCGAAACCCGAGAGCACTTCCATTGTCTGTGGCAAACCGCTATACACCGGCTGATATACAGCGAACAGAATTGTCAGGCCCAGGACACCCAGGCCGACCACACTGAGGCCCATTACCGATCCTCCCGCAAAGGCTATCTCGAGGGCTGAATTCAGACTGGTAGCTGCCGCGTGCGTAGTGCGGTGGTTAGCCTTGGTCGCCACCCGCAGACCGATGAAACCGGCCAGCCCGGAGCACAGGGCGCCCACCACAAAGGACAGGCCCACCAGACCGAGCAGGTCACCACGGGCTTCATTAAAAAAGTACAGGAGCACGGCCACGGCAATTACAAATACTGCCATGACGCGGTACTCGGCCTTGATAAAGGCCATGGCTCCCTCGCGGATAGCGTTGCCAATCTCCTGCATTTTATCAGAACCAGGTTCCTGGCGGTCAATCCACGTCGAGCGCCAGAAGGAGAATAATAGCGCCAACAGACCGGTCATCAATATCAACCCGTAAGTCGTATACATACAGTTAATGCCTTTCAGTCATTTTCATCGTCAACTGCGGGCTTGCTGTTAAATCTTGTCATGGTTCGGTTGACATCCGTTACCAGCAAATATTCCAGGCCCGCTACCGCCTGGCCGATGGTCTCCGCAACCAGAGCTTTATCTTCCGGCCGGAAAGCATTCAATACATAATCTTCACTGGGACGCATGGGGGCATCAGTTGCGATTCCCAAGCGCAAACGCGGGAACTCATCAGTGCCCAGCTGGTAGATGATGGACTCCATGCCTTTGTGTCCACCGGCACTGCCTTGTTCACGAAACCTCAAACTGCCCAAAGGCAGATCAATATCATCAAAGATCACCATTAAATCCCGGGGCGTGGCTGAAAGGTAATCGAGCGCCTCTCTTACTGCCGTCCCGCTGGCATTCATATAGCCGGTCGGTTTCACCAGGGACAGATCGGCCGATTTCTTCTCGGCCAGCAGGTAATCGCCTGTGCCCGGCCGGTAGGTAAAACCGTGTTTCTGCGCGAAGGCATCGACTACCCGGTAACCGTAATTATGACGGGTAGCGGCATATTGTGATCCTGGATTGCCCAAACCGACAAAGAGCTGCAAGATAGCCGCTTACTCCTCGGGCTCTCCGCTTTCCTGGTCCTCCGGCCTGACTTCGCCTTCTTCTTCAAAGACGAAGTCTTCTTCCACCTCAGCCTCAACTTCCTCAATAATGCCGCGAGGCTTGGCTACCGATGCAATGGGCGTATTGAGAGGAGTAACAAGTTCTACCGGGCCGATCTCTAAATCTTCAGCATGGATCGCATCACCCATGTGCATTTCCGCAACATCAACATCGAAATGTGTCGGTATTTCGCCCACCTTGCACCTGATCTGGAGTTCCAGCAGAGATTGATGCAGCTGCCCGCCTTCATCGCGCACCCCTATGGGGCGGCCGTGGAGTTGGAGAGGCACAGCCACCTCCACCGTCTCATCCATGGAAACACCCATGAAATCCACATGAATAATTTCATCGGTCACCGGGTGAAACTGAATCTCCTTCATAAGTACATTCTTGCGTTCACCGCCCACGCTAACGTGGTATACCAAGGCCTCACCATGCAGAGCCAGATACAGCTCTTTCGCATCCACCTTAAAGGGAATGGCCTCCTTTTGATCGTGAGCATAATATACTCCGGGGACAGAACCCTCCTTGCGGAGCTGCCGCACTGCTTTACTGCCGCGCTCATCCCGTCGGGATACTTCTATTTTGTATTCTTTGACTGCCATTCTAATTCTCCATCTCAAACAGCGAACTGAGCGATCTTCCAACCGTGATGCGCTGGATAGAGGCGGCAAATACCTTGGCTACCGATACTATCTCCAGCTTCTTTTTCAGTCCTGTTGTTGATACATTGATTGTGTTGGTAACAATTATTTTATCAATGGGCGAATCGTTGATCCGTTGGGGAGCGGGGTCGGAAAACAGCCCGTGAGTGGCTGCGGCCGTTACAGATTTTGCTCCGTGAGCCATAGCGCTTTCCGCGGCACTGACCAAAGTGCCGGCGGTATCTATCATATCATCGATAATGATGACGTGACGATTCTCCAGATCTCCAACCATATGCACGACCTCAGCCCGGTTATGGCCCGGCCGCCGCTTGTCGATCAGGGCAAATCCTAAATCGAGGTACCGGGCGTAGGCCTGTCCCATGCGGGCGCTGCCCATATCGGGACTCAGGACAACCCCATTTTCGAAT
Organism: Fidelibacterota bacterium; assembly: GCA_030640955.1. Lineage (GTDB taxonomy): Bacteria > Fidelibacterota > Marinisomatia > SCGC-AAA003-L08 > TS1B11 > DAOWIJ01. The sequence continues at coordinate 1,242 of DAOWIJ010000067.1, read as the reverse complement.
GTTAATCCCAGAGTTTTCAGGCTCTCGATCAGCACCAAACGCGAATACAGGTTATCGAACGGAATATTCACAAAACCCTGTATCTGGGGGGAATGCAGGTCCATGGTAATGATCCGGCTGGCTCCTACCGTCTCAAACGTGTCCAGAAACAGGCGGGCGGAAATAGGTACCCGGGGCTTGTCCTTCCGGTCCTGGCGGGCATAGCCGTAATAAGGGATTACCGCCGTGACGGAATGGGCCGACGCCCGGCGGGCCGCATCCAGCATCAGCATCAGCTCGATGATATATTCCGCCGGCGGGTTGGTGGATTGAATGATGAAAACATCCTCATTGCGGATGTTCTCCTCAAACTTTACGTAAATCTCGCCATCGCCAAAATTCTTGATGGTCAGGCCGCCCAGGGGCAGGTCCAGCTCTCTGGAAATTTCTCCCGCCAACTGGGGATTTGATCTACCGCTGAAGAGCTTCATTTATGCGTGCTGTTCTCCATTTACTCTGTTCGGGGACGAGGATTCGAACCTCGATTGTCGGGACCAAAACCCGAAGTCCTGCCATTAGACGATCCCCGATCTGTCTGTCTTACAGCTGGAACGTAGCTTCTGCCATTGATTTACCGTGGGTGTAGTGGGACGGGGCCGGCAACTGCCTGCCATGTGATTCCCGTCGACACAGCCCGGTAACCAGCCGGGCAGAAGGACTCTCCAGTCATTCTACGGTTCCATCGACAGATCGCCTGAGACCGCGAATACGATCATCAGGGCTGCAAAATTACGCCCGATATTATGACTGAACAATAGGTTATTTGCCCAACGGGGGACGCCGGCTGCCGGGCGTGGTGCGGCCTACAGCCTGCCGGTAACCAGGGTGCCGACCGGGCTGCCCACGCGGGTGGTGTACACCGGTACATCATATTCGGCCAATAGCTGCAATTCTTCAGAGGCAATCAGATCAAAGGCTTGCAGTACTTCCAGGGCTACCTGTGCCCGGGGACGGTCCGAGCCATCCTGCACTTTCAGGGCCAGGCCAAAGCCCTGTCCGGTCCGATCCCTGATGGCGATTACCTGGACGCCCTCGGCCCCCATCTTGGCCACGGCCCGCCCTTTCAAGGCGGAAATGAAGTCCGTGTCAAAACTAGCGCTGCCACCTACCAGGAAAGGGTGGGCCGCCATAGCGTCAAATTGTGGTGAAAGCAGTGGATCGTTACCGGCCGCCAGCCGCTGGGCCGCGCGGGCCAGGGCCGTT
>DAOWIJ010000137.1 GCA_030640955.1 Fidelibacterota bacterium | reverse complement strand
TTTTACTGCAGAAAACCCATCAGGGAGCCGCAGCCGACCATGAAGGTTACTACTGGATCCCGAATATTTCACCTGGCACCTATGAGGTTCTGGCCAGTCGGATTGGCTATACCAGCGTAAAGGGTCTCGAAGTACAGATTGCCGCGGGTCTCACCACCGAATTGAACATCAGCATGGCCAATGATCCAATCTATGCCAAGGAAGAAGTGACGGTTACCGCCACACGGGGAAATGACCTGATAAGCGAGGTGCCGGCATCGGTGGCAGTCATCAGTGCTGAGACCATCGAACGACAGAAACCTCAGAACCTTGCGGAGGTATTGCGGAACGTCCAGGGTGTGAATATAAAGGACTATGGCGGGATTGGAGGGATTAAATCGGTCTCGGTACGCGGCAGTAGTAGTAGTCAGGTCCTTGTACTGGTGGATGGACAAAAGGTGAATGATACCGCTTCAGGTGAGGTTGATTTCAGCCGTATATCTGTTGAAGGCGTCGAAAAGATCGAGGTCGTAAGGGGGGGCGGATCAGCATTGTATGGCGCTAATGCCATTGGCGGAGTAATCAATATCATCACCCGGAAAGAAAAAGCCCGGAACACGACCCGGGGATCCCTGGATATCATGGCAGGTTCATTCTCATCCGCCTCAGTAAAGACGGACCTGCGCAATTCCGGTGAGCATTACGCAGTTTCCCTGGCCTATAAAGCTATGCAGACAGAGGGGAATTTCCTCTATCAGCATCCTTACCTTGACAGCTTGGTAGAGAAGGCCAACAACGATTTCACCGCCCATGATGTGTTTACCAATTTCCAGTATACACTGGGTAAGAAACCACGGGAGCACACGATTGACGTTTCGTATAACTATTATACCAATGATAAGGGTAGTCCCGGGTCCACCACTCAACCCTATGCCGCAGCGCGTACCACCAACCGGAGTAACCGCCTCAACATGAACGCGCAGGGTAAACTGAACCTGTTCAACAATTACCGTATCCAGGGTTTCATGAGTCGGGCCACCAATACCTATTTCAACGAAGAAATGACCGTTGCGGCTGATGATACTCATAAGACGGCGGCCACCGGTCTCGAAATGCAGTTCACCAGTACACTCACGGCAAATCAGACCCTGGTCTACGGGGCTGGAATCCGCCAGAACAGGAGCGGCGGTGAAGGTTCAACGGATGCTGTCAATGAGAGAGCGGAGCGTTTCGTATTCGTACAGGATGAATTAGCCATCCACTTCAACCAGACCAGTTTGATTCGCTCAATCGCAATCTGGCCCGCGCTACGGTTGGATGGTTACTCGGATTTTGGCAACCACATCTCAAAAAAAATGGGCATGGTTCTGAACCTGGGATCAGCGTGGAGAACTTCAATCAAAGGCAATCTGAGTTATAACTACAAGGCGCCGAGTTTCAATGATCTGTATTGGCCTGAGGATGCCTTTGCAATAGGGAACCCTGACCTGCTGCCTGAACACGGCACCGACTGGGACCTGGGATTGAGGTTGCGGTATCCCATACTTAACGGGATCGCCTTTGATATCAATTACTTCAGAATGCGGCTCACGGATCTCATCGTTTGGCGGCAGGGTGGTAGCGGTGGAAAGTGGGCCCCGGAAAATGTAAGTCAAGCACTCATTCAGGGTGTGGAAGGATCTCTGGGCCTGAAGCTCGTCCCGGAGTATATAGACCTTGCGGTGAACTACACCTATCTGGATGCCCGCAACGATGATGAGAATGATCGTAATAGCTACCGGAACTACCTGGTGTACCGGCCAAAGCATACCCTGAATATTAGTCTGTCAGGCTCCTGGCTTGGATTCACCGGGAACCTGAGCTGGCAATATGTAGGATATCGCTATGTGCTTCCGGCCAACACGATCTGGCTTGATCCCTATCAGGTTGCAGATCTGACCCTGGGATGGCAATACGATCTACAGGGCTGGGACCTGGATGTTACTCTCCAGGTCAAGAACATGTTTGATGAGTTGTATGAGTTTATTCAGTATCAACCGATCCCGGGCCGGGAGTTTCGGCTCAATGTGGGGATCGGTGGTATTTTAAATCGGTAAAAAAGGAACCCAAAAGGAGGAATGAATATGCAGAAATCGATTCACTGGGTGTTAATCCTCTCCATCGCGCTCTTAGGCACTTTTGCCTGCGAGGATGAGCCGGAAGAGAAGGAAACACCGGAAGCAGCGCTGGCGCTGTACGTCTTGAATGCCATTGGTGTGACTCTTTCTCAGGTTGATCTGGAGACGGGCGCGGTAACCAATGACGTGGCAACCCTGGGTCAGTGGCCCAACCAGGTGATCTTCCACAATGCCAAGGTCTATGTGGTGAACTCCGGCACGAACAATATCATGATCTTCGATCCTGATAACAATTTCGCTGCTGAGACGCCTATCGCCCTGGGTGATGGAAACAATCCCATGAATATGGTCTTCTACGACAATAATACCGCCTATGTCAGCTGTTCCGCCTCGGGAAAAGTGTTGAAGGTCAACCTCAGCACCAAGGTTGTTGACCTGGAGATCACAGCAGGCACCGGCGCTACGGGTATCACCATGGCCGGTGGGAAGATCTATGCAACCAACTCCGGCTTCAACCCGGACTATACCTATTCACCCGGTACGGTCACCGTTATCAACGGCTCCAGCGGGGCTGTTGTAACGACGGTAAACGTTTTTACCAACCCGCAAGCTGCTGCCACCGATCCTGATGGAATGGTGCACGTGGTTTGTACCGGTGACTGGTGGTCGACATTCGGTAAGGTTGCCATCATAGATCCGGCCACTGATACTGTTGTTGATTCGGTTATTACTGAGGGCTCACCCGGCAGTATTGCCATCTCCGAGTCTGATAAGATGGCCTATCTGGGTGCCTGGGGAATGGGACTCCTCTCGTACAACTGGGAAACCTATGCAATGGTGAATGATACCAGTGACTATTTCTGGGGTGCTGGTGGCTCGGGTGTTACAGTTGATACAGAAGGAAATGTCTTCATCTCCATCTGGGATGATGACGAGGTTCTCAAGTTGGACGCGAACGAAACTGTCCTGGCAACCTACGCTGTCGGGGATAGTCCCTCCTCGCTGGCCTTACGGATCGAGTAGCTTCATATCACGCAACCAGCTTGAGATAATCCAGGCCGGTTGTTGCAATTGCAGGGATGGGGGTGATCTCGAATCGAGGTTTATCCCCATTCCTGGTGAGGCATTTTGTCCATTTCTTCCTGTTGTACCGGTTGACAGCAGGATGTGATAAGGTGAACTGGTATAGTGGACTGCTTAAAACCGGAGGGGTTCTCAATGGATTCAGCTTATGTAGTTGAGGACATCAAGCTCGCGGCTTCAGGGCATGAGAAAATCGCTTGGGCCGGTCGCTGGATGGAAGTTTTGAATCGTCTGGAAAAGCGCTTTGCCAGAGAAGGTACTTTCCAGGGGAAACGCGTTGCCATCTGTATACATCTTGAAGCCAAGACGGCTTATCTGGCTGAGGTTGTTCAACAACTGGGCGCCGAAGTCTGGATCACCAGCAGCAATCCCACTTCCGCGAAGGATGACGTCTGCGCCGCCCTGGCTGAGAAGGGAATCCATGTTTACGCGAGGCACGATGCAACGCCGGAGGAATACGAATCCTATCTGGCTGCCATCACGGACTGCAAACCGCATATCATCGTCGATGACGGGGGTGATGTCTGTGATTATCTGGGCCGGCGCCCCGAGAACGCCGCTGACCTTGCCGGGATCTGTGAAGAGACCACCACAGGCGTGAACCGGCTGCGGGCAAAACATGCCAGAGGTGAACTGACCTTCCCGGCCCTGGCCATCAACGATGCCCGGTCAAAATTTCTGTTCGATAACCAGCATGGTACCGGCCAATCCACCTGGTCATCCATCATGAATCTTACCAATCTGAACGTAGTGGGGAAGACCGTGGTTGTCATCGGTTACGGATGGGTTGGCCGGGGAGTGGCCCACCGGGCATCCGGGCTGGGCGCCGAGATCATCGTCACCGAGATTGATCCCTGGAAAGCCTGGGAAGCCCGTATGGAGGGGTTCAGGGTCATGCCTATCGCCCAAGCGGCCCCGCTGGGTGACTATTTCGTTACCTGCACGGGTGAGGAACGGGTGGTTCGCGAGGAACATTTTAACCTGATGAAGGACGGCGCCTTCCTGTCCAATGCCGGTCATTTTGGCTATGAGCTGGATATCCCCGCCCTGGAAAAGATGGCCGACTCAAAACAGCGGGTACGTACAAAAGTTGATAAATACAAGCTGTCTGATGGACGGAGCCTTTATCTGCTGGCTGATGGAGATATCATCAACATTGCCGGTGGGCTGGGACATCCTGTTGAGATCATGGATATGTCCTTTTCACTCCAACTGGCCACTATGCACTATGTGCTCAGTACTCCCGGGCTCTCCCCGGGTGTCCATACCGTCCCAAAACGGATCGATGAACTGGTGGTACGGGAAAAAATGGCCGTCGAGGGATTCAGTATCGATGAAGATTCCAAAGGAGAGAGCTGAGATATGCAATACCTGATGAACGTAAGCGGCATAATCATTTTTATGGTGATCGCCTGGAGTCTTTCGAATAATCGTAAAGTCGTGAACTGGCGGGTCATCGGATGGGGGATTGCTTTTCAATTGATCTTTGCCATGTTTGTTTTTATGATCCCTATAGGTTCTCGTTTCTTCCTACTGATCAACGATCTGGTAATTGCGGTTCTGGATAGTGCTTTTGCGGGCACCTTCTTTGTTTTCGGTCCCCTGGCTATTGGACCGGGTGCAACTGGCCCCGGCGGAGTACCCTCCCTGGGATTTATCCTGATCACCCAGGCCCTGCCCACCATCATTTTCTTCGCGGCACTCATGGGGATTCTCTACTACCTGGGTATCATGAACTGGATCATCCAGGGCTTCTCCTGGCTGTTTACGCGCCTGATGAAAATCAGTGGCGCAGAGTCATTAAGTGCCTCGGCGAACATCTTTGTGGGGATCGAATCCGCATTGGTGATCCGGCCCCATCTGAATAAAATGACCAAATCCGAGCTTACCACAATCCTCACCGTCGGCATGGCCACCGTGGCTTCCAGTATGTTGGCCGTGTATGTATTCATGTTGCGGGAACAGTTTCCCACCATTGCGGCCCACCTTGTATCGGCCTCAATCATGAATGCACCAGCTGCCATCATCATGTCAAAATTGATCTACCCGGAAACCGAAACCCCTGAAACGCTGGGCCTGCATGTCAAGCCGGAATACAAGAAGGATCCGAATCTCATCAGTGCAGTGATCTCCAGCGCTACCGCAGGGGCCAAACTCATTGTTGGGATCGTCACCCTTCTGTTGGCTTTTCTCGGATTGGTAGCCCTGGCCGACAAGATTCTGGTACTCTTTGGCTCACAGATCAATGCGCTGTTTGGGATTGGCATCGATTGGACTTTGAAAGGTCTGTTGGGTTACCTGTTCTACCCGGTGACGTTGTTGCTGGGTATACCCCTTCAGGATGCGTCTGTGGTAAGCAAGATCATCGGCAGCCGTACGATCGTGACGGAAGTAGTTGCTTTCCAGAATCTGGCAGCTGTGCTTCAGAGCAATGTTGTTCTTGCACCACGCACCGTGGTGATCACTACCTACGCTCTTACCGGGTTTGCCCATATTGCCTCACTGGCCATTTTCGTGGGTGGTATCGCCGCCCTGGTGCCGGAGCGCTTGAATGATCTGTCACGCCTGGGCTTCCGAGCATTGCTGGCCGCAACCCTGGCTACATTGCTCACTGCGGCTGTTGCGGGGCTTTTCTACAACCCGAATTCAGTATTACTGAACCTGTAAAAGCGAGAAGTAACTATGAGTGGCTCTACAATTGGACTGGTACTTCTGGCCGGATTATCCGGTATTTGTCTATCACTCATTGGGATAAGCTTCCGGATCGGGCAGAATCGAGGTGTAATCCCGCTCCACATCTCAATGTGTATGGGTCTGGCCGGAGCGGTCTTTTTTGGGGTTCAGGCAAATTGGGCTGATTTCGGAGAACTTCCCACCTTTGTGTGGATCATGGTATTACTTACCACGGCCGGACAGATCGGAGCCATGCACCTGGTTCGGATTTGCCTGGGTATGGGACCGTTATCTCCACTCTGGTCCGCCATGAACTTGACCTTTCTCCCCGTAATCCTGTATTCAGCCGTGGTCTTTACAGAAAAGATCACGCTCACCGGTTACGCGGCCTTGCTGGCCGCCGTGATCTGCGTGTTCTTCGCTTCTCTTATCAGCAGCGACTCATCGCCCGAGGACGAGGCCGACCGAAAACGTAGCACCCGAATAAAGTTGACTTATGCATCTTTGCTGGTCCTGGTTCTCATCGGGAACAGTCTGGTCTTCGTGGTGATCAAGGACTTGGGTACGCGTGTGATCGAAAGTGGTGGTGATACCACGTATCTGATGAGATACCTGGCGCCGATCTACTTCCTTATGTACATCAGCCTTGCGGTCTTTTCAGGTTTTACTGCCTGGATACAGAAAGCTGTTCCCAATCGATATTCAGATCTGATCCGGCTGGGTGTTCTGGCCGCCGGTGGCTCAATATCCGGCCTTTTACTCTTGAAGGTTTGTATGCCCTTACCAGCCACGCTGGTGTTCACCATCAACGGGATGATCACCATCCTGGGCGGCGCGGTGGCATCAGTGATATTCTTTGGTGAAGCACTAAAACCAAGTTGGTATGGTACTGTGGGATTTGGGCTGTTGGCGGTTTTACTGGCGAATCTCTGAGTGCGTGGTGCTGAGTGTCCCGAATAACTAGGATTGTCATGAAGCATTCAAAAGTAATAGCAAGGTATTTGGCCTTAATACTGGGCCTGGCGGTAATCACGTCCTTTCCGTGGAATTGTAAACCCGGTTCTCAACCCCTCAAGATCGCGGTAATGGGTGATCAGACGGGCAGCTACGATCTTGATTTAAGCTATGTCATCATGGCCAGGGCTGCCGAGCGGATGAAGAAACATTCTCCCAATCTCTTGATCCATGTAGGGGATATGACCGAAAGCCGGGTGATGGACCTCGATGAATATGAACAGGATTTCAACACCGCGGCATATATCATGGCGTCCGTGGGTGCGCCCTGGTATCTGGCGGCTGGAGATCACGATGTGAATCCACCCCGTTTCGAACCTGGATCGAAGGATAGATCGAACGAAGCACGATTCCAGAAATTATGCGCAGGTATTGGTCTGCCGGTAGAAGAGCAGCTCTATTATTCCGTCGATTTTCAAGACTACCATCTGATCTTTCTGTACTCACTTGAGACTTTGCACAGCGACCCGCGCTGGGGCTCCATATTTCTCAACCAGATCTCTGAGGAACAACTGGATTGGCTGCGATCTGATCTCGATGAGAACAGAGACGCCAGAGGTATTCTGGTAGTAACCCATCATCCCCACTGGTATTCATGGTCGAACTGGTACCGCGTCCACAAAGTATTGCGGAATTATCCGGTGGCAGCCGTGATCGCCGGTCATTATCACTACGATCAGGATGATGGTGTGATCGATGGTATTAATTACCTGGTGTTAGGCGCAACCGGAGGTGCTATCAAAGACGCGGACGCAGAATCAGGAGGATGTCATGAATATGCCCTGCTCACCCTTGATGGCGGGACCGTGAGCAGCTATGAACTCCATGAGGTATTCAGCGATTCAATCCTTGAACGCACATCCCGCCGCTCTATGGACCGTATCCAAGCTTTATCAACATCAATGAGTAATATTTATGGGGATGAAAAATTGGTTCTAAAGGGTAATCAGCTAATCTCCATTGATAAAAGCAATCGGGGAATCACCAGAACCTTGCTGGATATCGAATCGATCGCTAATCCTATAGATCTGCCTGTGGAGTTATCCATTCACCCGGTTGGTACCGTCTTGAAATCCCCTCGTTGGGTGGGAAGCAAAGCCGGTTTAGATGGTGGGCATGCATTGATCCTTGAACCTGGGGAACGATGTAGTTGGGCCAATTATTCCAGTAGTGGGCAATGGTTTGAGCCAGCTGCCATCTGGGAGGCAGACCTCGCAGATGAAATATTTGATCCTGACAATCCTCCTACAATCGGTGTGGATATCAGAATGTCATTCAAAGATACCCGGGCACGGTGGATTTCCTCCCGGATCACTTTCCCTGTAAAATGAGCAAACAGGCCATGAGATTATTGACAGAGTAAATAAGGGATAGCAGGTTGGATAAACGTCAGAGAATTCTAGAGAAAACAGAATTAAACCGGAATGGGATCATCCCCCTTTACCATCAACTTCAGGAAGCGCTTTCAGAATTGATCGCGGATGGTATCTATAAGCCTCATGACAGACTGCCTTCGGAAAATGAGCTGCACCGTCAGTTCAATGTGAGTCGTAATACCGCCCAGAAAGCCCTCAAAACCATCGTTGACAAGGGAGCCGCTTACCGCGTTCAGGGTAAGGGAACTTTCGTGGCGGATAAACAGATCACATATAGTATTACAGCAAAACTCAGCTTTTCCGCGGAGATCATCGGTCTGACCAAAGAGACTCGGAGTATTTTGATCTTTTCCAGGAATCAGAAAGCATCATTGCATGTCTCCAGACTATTGGAAATTGAGGAAGGTGAGCAGGTTACTACTATCCAGCGGATCAGGCTGGTGGATGAAACACCAGCTGCTCTAATGACCTCTTACCTCCAATGTAAACTGGTTCCTGGGCTGCTGGAAAGATTAGTGCCCGAGGGTTCCCTCTTTAAAACTATCAAAGACGAGTATGGGCTGGAGATAGGATCGGGCTCGGAGACCCTGCAGGCCGTAAACGCCGACGCGTATGAAGCTCAGCAGCTGGGAATATCAGAAGGAGATGCAGTCTTTCTTATCGAGCGCATCAGCAAATCCACAGATGGGACGGTAATAGAACTGGCGAAGACCATCCTGAGAGGTGATATCAGTAAATATTCTGTAGAATTGTCATAATCAACAGGGTTTTCAGGTAAATAGTGTAGTCCCCCATACCCTGCCGGACTGATTAGCAGTCAATTCAGGAGAGACCTCAACACCTCATAAGGTGTTTTCCCATCAAACGCTACATGATGTATGTTTAGGTTCTGGCACTACTCCCAAGCCTCAAGTTTTCTACTCAGATCGAAATTTCAGTGATCTGCCCCATACTTTAATCCACCCAGGCAGTGCGAAGATTGACCTGCTGAGGGTCTCCCCAAATATCGTCCAGAACAGGAAGACTTAAGATCTTCACCAGAGCACACCAGCACGATCCTGGGTGCTGATTCCAGGATACTCCACGGATTGCCTCTCCCGGTCTGGTTATTGGCTCTTTCCTCCTCGAATAATAGGTAGGAGAGAACCCCTCGTCTATCACATCGGTATATTATTCCCTCTCAATTGATCTCCGTTTAGTTGACTGCCGTGGCTATATCGCGATAGCACTGCAAAGGAGGTTCCGATCTCAATAATTAGGGCAGTAAACTTCCTCCCACCAATTGCCATTTTCGCCTGTGGGTTCCCCCACCCCCCGCCTTTATAACTTTTACCTTTCTCTTTATAAAACGAAAAACCTCAGCAGATGCTGAGGTGCTCGTAGCGGGTGTAGCCCCGCATGCTGCGGAGTTCCGTACGGAATAGCCCTCAGCAATCAGCCTTCAGCGATCTGCGGAGGGCATTTAGCCCCTATTCGGTCCAAAATGCATTGTTCAGCAAAGCCGGGCCACAGTGTTGAACTGTGTGATCAGGGGGAAAGCATGTACGGTGGCCTTAGTTTGACATACATGAGTTAAATGCTTACCTTTCTGCCACTAGCTTAATACGGAACAGTACATTGCTGTTCTTATTGAAAATTAAGCGGTGCTGTTAAGGCACTGGTCATTCCGCCGACCGACTTCGTTGTGGTGTAGCCGGGAAAGGAAAGCGCCACATCTGCAAGCCCCTCGACCGTATGGCGAGTGCCCGGGCACCAGTCGACCTTCACACTCACTTTTGCAGACTGAGGATAGGAGCCATGAGAAACAGCACCTGGATTACCGCCATCATCTTGCTGGTTTCCTCAACTGCCCAAGCCACCATCATCAACGTACCTGCCGATTCAACTACTATCCAAGGCGGCATTAACGGTGCCGCCCCGAGTGACACCGTCCTCGTCCAGCCTGGCAGGTACGTCGAGAATATTAACTACAACGGTAAAGGTATCGTGTTAGGATCACTGCTACTGACTACCGGGGATACATCCTACATCTCACAGACCATCATTGACGGTGATAGCAGCGGAAGTGTAGTTACTTACTCTAGTGGAGAAGATTCAACGGCTGTTTTGCTGGGGTTTACAATTGCGAACGGTCAGGCTGTAAGCGGCGGCGGCATATATTGCAATTATAACTCCAGTCCGAGTCTGGAGAGTCTCAGGGTGAGTGGGAATTCAGCCACTAGCTGGGGGGGCGGCATCTATTGTGACGGCCACTCCAGCCCGAGCCTGCTGCATGTGACGATAAACGGGAATTCGGTTGAAGTGGGTAACGGTGGCGGGATTGTCTGCCGGCATGGTTCCAACGTGAGTATGGTGCAGGTGCTGGTGACCGGGAATACGGCCTCCGGTTACGCCGGTGGGCTGTGCTTCCGGGGCGACTCCAACCCGAGCCTGGTGAATGTAACGGTGAGCGGCAATATGGCCGCTAGCTACGGTGGCGGGGTTTACTGTGGCAATTATTCCTACCCCGTCCTGGTGAACACCATCCTCTGGAACAATGCGCCGTTGGAAATCTATCTGGAACCCGGATCACTACTTGCTGCAACCTATTCGGATATACAGGGTGGCTGGGATGGTACCGGCAATATCGATGCTGATCCGCTCTTTTGCGAACCGGACAGTGGAATGTTTACGTTAGCCGAAAATTCACCCTGCCTGGGGACGGGTCAGGACGGTGCCAATATGGGGACTCTGGGCATGGGTTGTGAAGCAATCTTATCAACTGACGTGAACACAATAATACCCTCGACCTTTACCTTGCATCAGAACTATCCAAACCCGTTCAATCCGGCCACTACCATCCAGTATGACCTGCCCCGGCGAGCGAAAGTAACGCTGACCATTTATGACATCCTGGGCCGGGAGGAAGTGGTTCTGATCAACAGGGAGCAGGGGCCGGGCTACCAGTCGGTAATCTGGAATGGCCGCAATGAGCGGGGCCAACCGGTGAGCACGGGTGTGTATTTGTATCGCTTGCAAACGGGTCCACCGACCAGCAAATTTACTGAAACCCGTAAGCTGGTACTGCTGAGGTAGAGGCTGAGCGTGCCTGCGCACAGGGAGGAAAGTTTCATGAGGCATTCCACCGCCATACACCTGCTGACCGGCCTGATCCTGTTGGGCACACCAGGTATGGTCTGGACTCAGAGCCATCCCCGTGCTACGTCACGGTTTCCGGCGCCTGGCGATCACCTCATCCAGGAACGGGCTTCCCGGCGTGACCCAAACCTGCATGATGATCGCTTCCCTCAAGACCGGGACCTCCATTCCCGCAATCAGCAGCAATACAACCGCGATGACCGATTTCACGGGCCTGCATATCCCTCGTCTACTGAGGTAGACGAAGTTTGGGTACGGCACTACGGCTCGGGCCTTTTGCCCGGTAATGATCAGGCCTGCGCCGTGGCGATTGACGCTGACGGAAATGTCTATGTAACGGGAGCAAGTCAGGATTCCCTGGCCATGGGCAACTACGTCACGGTCAAATACGATTCGTCCGGCGTCCGGCAATGGGTGGCGCGCTACAACGGCCCGGGGACTGGTTTCGGATTCTTCGGCGGCCTGATTAGTGACGAGGCCCGCGCCCTGGCCGTGGACGGCGCGGGTAATGTCTACATCACGGGAAGCAGTTATGGCTCCGAAACCTATGTTGATTATGCAACGGTGAAGTACGATTCCAATGGCAATGAGCTATGGGTCGCCCGCTACAACGGCCCGGGAAATGGATGGGACGATGCCACAGCCCTGGTTCTGGACGCCTGGGGAAATGTCTATGTTACTGGAAGCAGTGATGACACCACCAGCGGGGGTGACTACGCCACGGTGAAATACGATACCGATGGCATCCAGCAGTGGGTGGCCCGCTATAACGGTCCGCAAAATAGTGGCGATGAGGCCAGCGCCCTGGCCCTGGACGGCGCGGGGAACGTCTATGTTACCGGAAGCAGCGAAGGCCCCGAAACCTTTAGAGACTACGCCACGGTGAAGTACAACACCGACGGAGACCAGCTGTGGGTGGCGCGCTATAATGGACCGGGAAATGATTGGGACGGGGTCGCCGCCCTGGCTGTGGACGATGCCGGCTACGTTTACGTAACCGGTAGCAGTTACGACACCACCGGCAGCTACGACTACGCCACGATCAAATATAGCCCGGCCGGGATCGAACAGTGGGTGGCCCGCTACAACGGCCCGGGAAATGACTGGGACGAGGCCACCACCCTGGCTCTGAACGATTCTGGGAATGTCTTTGTGACCGGTAGCAGTGATGGGACCGACAATAATAGGGATTACGCTACGGTTAAATACGATACCGATGGCATCCAGCAATGGGTGGCCCGCTACAACGGCCCGGAAAATAGCAGTGACGAGGCTACCGCCCTGGCCCTGGACGACTCGGGGTACGTGTATGTAACCGGTAGTAGTGACGGTTCCGGGACCTCTGATGACTATGCCACGGTGAAATACAGCCCGGGTGGGATCGAGCAGTGGGTGGCCCGCTACAACGGCCCGGGAAATGGTTGGGACCATGCCCACGCCCTGGCCCTGGATGACGCCGGCCAGATCTATGTGACCGGAGAGAGCGAAGGTGACTACACCACGGTGAAGTACGATGTTGGCGGCATCCAGCAATGGGTGGCCGGATACGACGGGCCGGGCATATCCCGAGATGAAGCCCACGCCATGGCCGTGGATGACGCAGGGAACGTATATGTTACCGGCAGCAGTTACGACTCAACCGGCAGCTCCTACGCCACGGTGAAGTACAGCCCGGACGGATTCGAGCAATGGGTGGCCCGCTACAACAGCCCGGGTACTGGTTTCTATGGCCTCTGGGGCCCAGCTGGTGACAGGGCTACCGCCCTGGCCCTGGACGATGCCGGCTACGTTTACGTAACCGGTAGCAGTTACGACACCACCGGCAGCTACGACTACGCCACGATCAAATATAGCCCGGACGGGATTCAGCAGTGGGTGGCGCGCTACAACGGCCCGGAAAATGATTGGGACGAGGCCTGCGCCCTGGCAGTGGACGATTCGGGGAACGTCTATGTTACCGGCAGCAGTCGCGACTCAACCTGGATCTCCGACTATGCCACGGTGAAGTATAGCCCGGATGGGATCGAGCTATGGGTGGCGCGCTACAACGGCCCGGAAAATGATCGGGACGGTGCCAACGCCATTGCCGTGGATGACGCGGGGAACGTCTTCGTTACGGGCGAGAGCGAGGGTGACTATGCCACGGTGAAGTACGATACCGATGGCGAACAGCAATGGGTGGCCCGCTACAACGGAACGGCTAATGCCTCGGACTATGCCTTCGCACTGGCTGTAGACGACTCAGGGAATGTCTTTGTTTCAGGCCGAAGTGAAGGATCAGTTACCGGTGGGGATTACGCCACGGTGAAGTACGATACCGATGGCGAACAGCAGTGGGTGGCCCGCTATAACGGCCCGGGGAATGACTGGGACGAGGCCCACGCCCTGGCCGTGGATGATTCGGGGAACGTCTACGTCACGGGAACTAGCGCAAATGATTACGCCACGGTGAAATACAGCCCGGACGGGATCAAGCAGTGGGTGACCCGCTACAGTAGAACGGAAGATAGCTGGGAAAGTGCCCGCGACCTGGCCATAGACGAAGCGGGGGACCTGTATGTAACCGGGCACAGCAGTGGTGGCTACACAACGGTGAAATACAGTTCTATCGGTAAAGAACTGGGTGTAGCACGTTACGATGGTGTGGGGTGGTCTAGCGCTCCAGTGGGCCTGGGGGTGGACGGCGCCGGTAATGTGTATGTTGCGGGGACCGATGCCGAGCGTGGTTTCCACGGGGAATTATTTTGGGGTGTTTACACGACTATCAAGTATGATCGCTTCGCTCTGGCGTTGGATGATGTCCTGGCAGCCCTGCCGGTGCAGTTTGGTTTGCAGCAGAATTACCCCAACCCATTTAACCCGGCCACTACCATCCAGTATGACCTGCCACAGCGGGCGAAAGTGACGCTGACCATCTACGACATCCTGGGCCGGGAAGTAGCGGTTCTGATCAACGGGGAGCAGGGGCCAGGCTACCAGTCGGTAATCTGGAATGGCCGCAACGAGCGGGGCCGGCAGGTGAGTACGGGTGTGTACCTTTACCGGATACAAGCCGGTCCGCAGGCTGGCGGATTTGTAGAGAGCAGGAAAATGATTATATTACGGTAAGGGATCGTCACCCTTCGTCTGGCTCCATTAGACTTAGAGG
>DAOWIJ010000246.1 GCA_030640955.1 Fidelibacterota bacterium | reverse complement strand
TAGGTGGCCCGATTACACCGAATATTCGCTTCTTCGGGGCCTATCAGATGCAGAAAACCGATGATTACGCACCCCAATGGTGGGAAGGTGGTAGTGTTCAGGGCGGCGATTCTCTGGTGGTTGATGATGCCAGTGGAACCCCAACCGGTGATCTGTTGGTACTTGATTGGGATGGCGGAGCAGTCAACGGCCGCAGCAGTGAGCGGAACGTTTTTAACGGCACCCTGCTCTTTGACTTCAATCCTTTGATTCTCCGGCTGGGAGTTGCCACCTCATCATCGTCAACTCATATGGTTGGTAATGGTATCCCGGTAATGTTTAATCTGGAACGCCAGCCGCAGCAGGATGACGAAAGTCGGCTCATTAATCTGAAAACCACTTACTTCCTGTCTGATAACACCCTGTTAAACTTTAACGTTAACAGCTTCCATTACTACCGTCATCGGTATGATCCGACATTCGGCGTGCCGGATGATCTGGCGGATGTGCTGGAATGGGGCGATTCCGCCGCAGTGGCTGAGAATGGCGTCGATATCCCAGACGGTTTCATTCCCGGTCCCGACTTTAATTCCTTTGACTCCCGATACACTGAGGGCGACAGTTATATTGTAGAGGAGTTTCAGTTTCAGCGTACCGGTGTCTCGAATACAGCCTATCGCAAGGCCGCCCAGGATTATCTCGGGTTTAGCGGTGGCCTTGTAAGCCAGATGAATGCCCACGAAATCAAAGCCGGATTCGAGTACCGTAAGTATACCATACGGCGGTACAATCTGTTTGTAACCAGGATTCTCTCTATCAACCAGTCGATAGAGAACGACGTCATTTCAGCGGATAGTCTGGCTGCCAAGACTGCCTCTGCTGCAAGCTTCATGCGTCAACAGCGTATCAGAGCTATCGGCTATGATGAGTTTGGTGATGAACTGGATGACGGCATTTTCGGCGCCAGGCATCCCGTTAATAGCTCAATCTACTTTAATGACAAGATCGAGTTGCGGGATATTGTTGTCAATGTTGGCCTGCGCTATGATATCATGGCGCTGGATGACGCCACCTGGAAAGACCCGGATAATCCGGCCTATGATGCCAATCGGTTCGGTGTTTATGAAGACGAGCTGGAAGTGTCCGAGACCAAATCCATACTCCAGCCCCGCCTAGGACTGGCATTCCCGCTATCGGACAACAGTGTTTTCCATCTGCAGTACGGCAAGTTCGCCCAGTTCCCCGAGTTGGCTACGACCTACAAGGGGGCCGGCGCGATGGCCTCTGTTTTCGGTGGCCAGAACTTTATACGCGATCCGATTGGCTTCGATCTTGATCCTGTCGTAACCAATCAGTTTGAGGTAGGGTTCTCGTATGAATTCCTGGAGGGAGCCGCCTTCGACGTTACGGCCTTTACGCGCAATACCGTCGGGCAGGTAAGTACGGTGTATATGGGTGATGAGCGGGGTCAGTTTGCTGCTGACCAGAATCTATACAACATCCCGGACCGTACACTTGTCTATACGAATGGTGACTTCACCGCTACCTCAGGGGTGGAGTTCTCGCTGGTTACCCGGCGCTTGAATCGTCTCCAGACCATATTCAATTATACCTGGACCGATTCGCGCGGGACCAACTCTTACCCGAACAGTCTGGTTGGAAACCAATACTACGCGGACATGCAGGCGCCGACTATGATTGCCCCGCTTATGTTTCAACTGAAACATAAGGGCACCATGAACCTGGATTACCGCTTTGGAAATGATGAGGGTGGTCTACTGGCCAATTCGGGCATCAATATGATGTTCTCATTTAATTCCGGGCATCCGTTCACAAAGGTCCAGGGCGGCTTCGGCCAACGTGGCGCCGATGAGGGCGCGCTATTGAACGAAACCGATCCCCGCAACAGGGTACCGGTGGAGCCTCTTGGTAATTCGACCACGCCGTGGGTATTTAACTCTGACATGAGGGTAACCAAGGGCATTGCAGTTGCCGGTCTCACGTTGGATGCCTATGTTCTGGTAACCAACCTGTTCAATGCACGGCACGTCCTGGATGTTTATGCCAGGACCGGTGATGCCTATAGTGACGGTTTTCTCAATACACCTGAGTTGAGTGAGGTTCTCCTGAATAATCACCCAAATGGTGTTTATCAAGAGATGTATCAATTAATCAACCTTGAAAACCGATCGCACTATCGTCGCGATATGGGAGCCGATCTATTTGGCACTCCACGGCAGGTTAAGGTTGGTTTGGGTCTGAAGTTTTAATTAGAAGCTGAGTGTGTTTAGTTCTGGCGCATTAGCTGTGCGGAAATAAATATGCGTATGATTCAGAATTATAAAGTTGGAGAGGACTATGAAGGGTAGCAATGTATTTATACGTGCGATTGTCGCGGTTCTGTTCCTGACGCTCCCGGCCTTGGCGCGGGAAGCAGAGACAGCGGACGGAGTCCGTGGCGGTCAATCCTTGGCTAAGGCGGCCCTCGCTATGGGGCCCGTTGAAGCAGGTATAACCATTAACAATTACCTGATCTTTATCGATCGAGACGCCGAGTCTCCACTCATCAGCAGCTCAGGTGTTGGGGCTGATTACCCCAAAGGTACGGCGGGTATGATATTCCAGGAAGGCCTGGTCTGGGGCGCTCGTGTTAGAGATGGGGAAACACCCGTTATCAGGGTTAACGGCTCGACCTATGAAACCGGTGTGAAAGCTGGCCGGGTCCTCTATGACGATGACGGTAATGTGATCGGCTCTGAGGACCGGACCGAACGCCACATTTGGCGTGTCAGGAAGGATTACCTGACTGCCGATCTAAAATCCGATTTCGCTTATAGCGAAAATGTAGATCTGGGTGCGGTTACTTCCGCAGATGAAGCCGAGCTTCGTGCCCAGTATGCTTATGACTGGGCGAATTGGCCGGCCGTTGAAGGCGCGCCCTATAAAGATGTTGACGGCGACGGCGCCTATGACCCGACGGAGGATCAGCCTGGCTGGCCAGGTGCGGATCAGACGATTTGGCTGGTAGCCAACGATTTGCCCTATGTCGATCCGGAAACTGGTGAAACAGTTGAGGTTTCCCTTCTATCTTACGGTTCGCCGGCCATCGGTATGGAGATACAGATTACTATGTGGGGCTATGCTTTTGCCGCCGAGCATCCCCTGGGAAATGCGGTCTTCAGGCGTGTCCGGATGATCTATACCGGCTTGCCGACTACACCGGATACAGCCTGGCTCGACTCGTTGTATTTCTCCCAATGGTCCGATCCTGACCTGGGAGAGGCCGGGGACGATTATGTGGGCTGTGATATCGATCTTTCCCTGGGCTATGTCTATAACGGCAGCGCCGATGATGCCGATTTCCTGGGTGGGTTCGGCATACCCACTCCATCTGGTGGGTATGACTTCCTCCAGGGTCCCATTGTAGATGGTGATACCCTGGGCATGACCAGTTTCGGCTACTTTGGCGCCGGATCGGCAATTAGTGACCCCAATATGGGTACCTACGGACACGGTACGCTCGGATGGTTTAACCTGATGGAAGGCTTCCTGCCGCAGCCCCAATATCCTACGCAGACCCCGTGGACTGATCCAACCACCGGCGAGACGACCGTTTATCCACTGTCAGGTGACCCGGTAACCGGTACTGGCTGGATCGATGGTATCAGCCTGCCGCCCGGCGACCGCCGACTGTTGCTCACAACAGGGCCGTTCAGTATGGCCCTTGGTGATACTCAGGATGTGGTCATAGCATCGGTTGCGGGTATTGGGCAGGATAACATTTCCTCCGTTACCGTAATGAAGTTTCACGATACATTTGCCCAATATGCATACGACAACGATTTCGATCTTCCCAGCCCACCGGCAACACCCCTTGTTGCAACGTCTGGGTTTGATAATGAGGTTGTTCTTAACTGGGGTAATAACCTTAATGCGGTTGCCGCCACTGAGAAAACGGTGAGCAAGGGCTTCGTGTTTGAGGGGTACAACGTCTATCAGCTACCCGAAGCAACCTCTGCCAGCAGTGAATGGGTGAAGGTCGCCACATACGATAAGATCAACCTGATTCAAACCATCTTCGACAAAGGGATCGATCCTGCCAGTGGCTTTATCGTTGACCAAGCCAAGCAAGCCGGGACAAACTCCGGTATCCAGCGCTATCATCGAGCCACACGTGATGAGGTTCGTGATAAACCGATCACCAATGATAATCCTTTGTACTTTGTGGTGACGGCATACAGCTACCTGGCGGATAATGTAGGTCGTCCGTTCAAGACGCTGGAATCGAGCCCTGCTTTGGTTACAGTTATTCCGCAGATGCCTTTTGCAGGCACCGTGTATGCTGAAGACCCGGGCGCTTCGATGGCCGCCACCCATTCCGTCGGCACAGCCGGTGGAACGGTATCGATTGACGTCGTTAATCCAGCTGATCTGACTGGGGAGAGCTACGAAGTATACTTCGATCAGCAGCACTACTATATGGATTTTTGGGGATGGTGGCAAAGGACCAATTACCCCGATTCCGTGGGTAAAGCCCTTGGCAAGGGGATGGACCTCACGGGTACCAGTTTGTCGGCAATCGCATATACCTCGCCAATAGCGGGCACGCGGGATTTGAAGTTCATTCTTGATCTTCAGGCTCCGGACTATGATTATTCGGATGGTTTGTCGCTGACTTTCTCACCGGCGATCACCATCAATAGCGCCGAAGTCGCTGTAGGTAACGCCTATGGAACCAGTTTTACACCGGTAATCGACGAAATCGCCAATACGGTGACCTGGGGTGCTGCCGATACAACCGAAGATGGTGACTTTGCTGGGAACGAGGTGTTTACGGTTAACGTTGCCACACCTACCTTGCCTCTCGATGTAGACTATATTGTCTGGGATGACGGCTGGGCATTGGGCTATGGCGCACCATACGATACCTTAGGGGATGGTGTAGTCCACGCAGTTGGTACTTGTACCATCAGCACGGAGGCCTACGCCTTCAAAACAGAAAAGCACTGGAACCTGCGCAATGTCACTAAGGGTGACACACTGCTTGAAGACCAGACCAATATTGTTGGTGTGGACCTCTACTCCGGTGAACTCTACGGCGACTATGACATACCGATCTTTGACGGCTTCCAACTGACAGTGAATGTGGGTTATGCCGCGCCTAATGACTTTAATACCTATACGCATATCAGGACCGATGGCTCCACCGATGTGTTCAGTATGGCTCGTGCAGATGCGTGGCTTAACTACGATCAGGCTGGCAAGCCCTATATTATTACCAGCTACATGAATCACGGCTGGGGGGAAACGGCCCGGGCCGTTGATACCTGGGGCGCCGGTTCCTCGGAACTGGAACTGCTGCAGGCCGATTATGAGCTGCGCTTCACCGGTGAATATGATGCCCCGGAAACAGTAGGAAATCTGACTCTGCACAGGGTTAAGGATGGTACCGGCTCGATTGCCACCCATGTTGGCGCCCGAGGCTATGCTCCGGCCGATCATCCGATGGTCGCGGATGTCTCCACCGATATTTCCGCGGACGGATACTTTGCGATTCGCATTCCCTTTGAGGTATGGAATACCGATACGGGCGAGCAGATCGATATCCTAATCTACGACCGTATGCAAGGTGACCCAGCGGATGGAGGCGATTTCTACGCCTTCAATCCCAGTGATCGCATGTATTGCTACGTCCTGAACCGGCCCTACAGCGAGACGATTGCTGCTGTTGAGGACGGTGGAGCTGATGAGGAATACCTGACCTGGAACCTGATTTTCTGGAACACTGATGGTGAGGTGGGAGATGTTGTCATGTTCAACTACGACAATCCCATCGTTCTGGGTCATGATTTGTTCACGTTCGCTACCGAGGCTCCAACCAGTGGTGATGACGCGTTGGCGAAAGAGTCCTTTAAAGATGTCAACGTTTTCCCCAATCCGTACTACGGTTTCCATCTGCTAGAGAACC
This sequence comes from Fidelibacterota bacterium, assembly GCA_030640955.1. Lineage (GTDB taxonomy): Bacteria > Fidelibacterota > Marinisomatia > SCGC-AAA003-L08 > TS1B11 > DAOWIJ01. Next base: position 12,968 of record DAOWIJ010000246.1, on the reverse strand, counting down.
ACCGGACGGAGAAATGGATGAAATTCAATCATCTGCCGCAAAAAGTCACTATCAGGATATTTACCCTGGGTGGCGTCATGGTCAGGGTACTGGATAAAGACGATAATACGCAGTATATCCAGTGGGACCTGCAGAACCAGGGCGGTTTCCCGGTTGCCAGTGGCATCTATATTGCCCACGTTGAGGCGTGGGAATTGGGTGTGAGTAAAATTCTTAAGCTGGCCATTGTCCAGGAAGAACAGATTCTAACGAAGTATTAATCCAATTAGCCAAGTGAGGAGAATAAAATGCCAAACATAAGGCTTAACAAAATGGTAAAATTTGCCATGGTGCTGCTGGTGGTGACCTCGTTTGCCATTGCGCAAGGCCCCCGCAACGGGACGGTCGCGGGCTCACACTTGCTGGTTCCACAGGGTGCCCGTTATCTATCTGGTGGCGGTGCCACAGCTAACGGGATTGGTGCAGAAGCCATCTACTGGAACCCAGCCGGTCTGGCCCGAGCGGAGTCCAATGTCGATGTGGTTATGGCCCGCCGCAGCTTCATAGCTGATATCAACATCAGCTACATCGCCGCCGCGCTGAAGTTGGGTAGTTTTGGGTCCCTGGGCCTTTCCGCCCGGACCTTCAACATCGGCGAAATCGAAAGGACCACGGTCTTCGCGCCCGATGGGACCGGGGAGAAATTCACACCCACAGTATTTGTGCTGGGGACAACTTTCTCACGGCTCATGTCGGACAGGACCAGTGTCGGTGTGAACCTTAACTTCATCAATGAAGGTTTTGCCGGAGTAGGAGCCAGCGGGGTCGCGTTAGACGCCGGCGTTCAGTACAGTTCCTTCCTGGATATCCCCGGTCTGAACATCGGTGTCGCTTTAAGGAACTTCGGGCCGCCCATGCGGTATGACGGGTCCGCGCTGTGGATCGATGCGCCTGTTGATGGTTCAAATCGCCAGAGCGACTGGTACAAAGTTGTAGCGGCACCTTTCGACATGCCCTTTAATATGGACATCGCCGCCAGCTACAACATGGACCTTGGAACCGGCTCGCTTGATCTCGGATTTACTTTCGAGAACAACAACGCCGCCCAGGACGAATACCGCATGCTTGCCCGGTACAACTTCGGGACCCTGGCAAATGTCCGGCTGGGTTACCTTATGTCAGCCGAAGTAACTGATGACGAGAACAGCGCCATCGACGAAAGCCTTCTGCGCAATATCTTTGGGTCCTACTCGTTCGGTGCGACTCTGAATCTGGCACAATTTACCGGTGTTAATGTGAGCCTTGATTATGCGTACTTCGGAACCTGGTATTTCAACGATAACCAGGTCTTCGCTTTGAGGTTCGGCCTTTAGTCAAATCTGGTAAATAACCGCTGACGAGCATTAATGCCTCCCACCTGCTGGGGGGCATTTGCTTTTAAGGATAGACCCGGCGAAGAGAATATGAGATTATCTGCTGTCATTTGGGACTGGAACGGCACCCTGCTCGACGACGTTCAGTATGCCATGGGTTGCATGAACCGGTTGCTGCAATCCAACCGGATGCCGGTACTCACGAGATCGAAGTACAGAGCGGTGTTCGGTTTTCCCGTGGAGGACTATTACAGACGGGTGGGATTTGATCTTCGCTCCCATTCGTTTACCGAATTATCAAGGCAATTTATAGATCACTACTATTCCAACATGAATTCGCCTGGCCTGTATAGAGGCGCCCTGAAGACAATCCGTAAGCTAAAGGAGTCTGGCATCACGCAAGGCATTCTGTCGGCTATGGAAGAAGGTCCGCTGCACCGGCAACTGGAACACAATCGTATTCGTGAATATATGGATATTGTCCAGGGGCTGGATAATATCAACGCCCGCAGTAAGGTGGAAAAGGGCAGGGAAATGCTGGATAAACTGGGCAGCCAGGCCAACGGTGTCATTTACATCGGCGATACCCGGCATGATCTGGAAGTCGCCCATGAATTGGGAATACCGGTAATCCTGTTGAATCACGGACATCAGCAGGATCCCTCAGGGGGAGATCAGGCGGTCACGGTACTGGATAGTTTTGATGATCTGTGGCTGGAACTGGGACAGAGATATTCTGCAAATCGTGGCTGAAGATAGATTGAAAACGTGTACCGGCCGGCGACCGGTTACTTTCTGAGCCGCGGCCTGGCGAGCGTAACCAGAACCGGCAGTAAAGTTATGCTGGCCAGCAGTGCCACGGTCAGAATAAGTCCGGCGATAAGGCTGAATTCGAACTGCGGCACAAATCTGGAGAGCAGCAGAACACTGAACCCGAGCAGCAGCACGGCCGTGGTGCTGATAATCGCCTTCCCAGTAGTCACAAGCGTCTGCCTGATAGCCGGCCGGTAATGCCCCTCGTTGCGCTCGAATTCCTGCCTGAAGCGCGCCAGGAAGTGAATGGTGTTGTCTACCGCGATCCCGAAAGCGATAGCAAAGGTCATGGCCGTGGTGGGCCGCAGCTCGATCCCCGCAAAGCCCATAAAACCCCCGGCGGCCAGCAGCGGCAAAATGTTCGGGAAAATCGACAGGCCCGCCAGCCGCACGGATTTAAACAGGAACATCATCGAAATGAAAATTATCAGGAAGGCAAACAGAAAACTGTAGGTAAGGTTCTTTACCAGGTGATCGTTGGTTTTCAGAGCCAGCAGGGTTGCGCCCGTCAGTTGAATTGACTGCCCGTCAGGAAGATAGGTCCCGGCCCAATCCATAACTGCGCCCTTGATGCGGTTGGCCTGATCTGACCGGATATTCCGAATTCGGGCAGAAATACGGCCCTTGCTATAGTTAAAATCCACCAGACCCTCTACGGTCGCCTCGTCATACAGAGCTAAAAAGTCATTTACCTGCTCACGCGATTCGGGAATGGCCCTGTCGCCCGTGCCAAGCAACTGATTCAGCAGCATCAGGTGATCGCTGATCGATGTTGCCGATCCCACTTCGTCAAAGGACTCCACGTAGGTCTGGAGCGCGTGGAGCCGCTGTAAATTTTCGGGTTCCAGGATGCCGTCAGTCGCATTTGTGTGATAGACAATTTCCAGCGGCAGGATATTGCCCATGTGGCGCTCAATAAATTGCAGGTCAGCGGACAGTTTATCACCTGATCTCAAATCCTGCAGCACCGGCGCGTTAGTATCGACCCGGGAAATCCCCCAGGCCGCCATCATCAAAAGCAGCAATGCCCCGCCAACGATTACTCTGGGGTGCTCCTCGTTCCAGCGGCCTAATGTCCGGGCGGCCTTCAGGCGTGTTCCTTCGGCATGCCTCCTGATCTCTTCCTCGCCGGGTTTTGACAACTGCACCAGCAGGGCCGGGATAATAATAATCGTCAACAGGAACATGAGCATGGCACCCATAGCCAGCACTACGCCAAACTCCTGCACGATGCGTATATTGGTGGCGATCAGGGAGAAAAAGCCGGTGGCGGTTGTGAAACTGGTAAGGAACAGGGCCGCTCCAATTCGCAGGATAATTTCCTGAACGGCAGCGTTGTGATCAAAACCCTGGTTCAATACCTCGTAGTACTTGGTCATCAGGTGAATGCCGTTGGACACGCCTACTATCAGCAGCAGATTGAAGGTGATGAAAGAGACGATATTGATCGTTATCCCCGCCAGGGACATGAGTCCGGCCATCCAGGTAAGGGTGGTCAGGATAGCCGTCAGGGGGGCCAGCACCGCCCGCCATTGCCGGAAGAGCAGGTAAAGCATGATCAGCGACATGAGCACGGCCAGGGGCAGGAAGATGGCCCGTTCCCGGTTCATTAACTGCACGTAGCGCGTGCGGACAATTGGCAGTCCCGCGTCGTGCCATTCCCACGGGATAGTAATCCTTAGAGAGTCGATGCCGGACAGCAGCTCTTCGCGTGCTGCATGGGTATTATAATCGTCGTCCACGTTAACCAGAATACCGCCCAGGCTTCCGTCGCCGGAGAGGACCACGTTTCTGTACAGGGGATGCCGCAGCAACTCATCCCTGCGTCCGCCTGCCTGATCAAGGGGCAGGTCGTCGGGGAAATAATAGTCCATTGTCAGCAGATCATCATCCAGCGACAAACGCTCCACGTTGGTCAGCGAAAATACTTCCTCGATACCGTCCATGTCCTCCAATTCCCAGGTCAGTTGCCGTAGCAGCTCCAGGTTACCGGGGGAAAACAATGAATCCGTTTCGTAGACCATGAGAAACAGGTCGTCATCCAGCGCGAAATCCTGCCGGAAGTCGAAATAAACGTCGCGGTCAGGATCGTTCTGCGGGAACAGCTGCTCGATGCTGAAATCGACCCGTAACGATCGGATATGGTAACCGAAAAAAGCCGTCACAAGGGCCAGCATCACCAGGATAGTGCGGGGAAATCGGATTACGACATGACTGAGGTATTTCAGCATCTGATAGTGCGCAGACCTGCCATGAGTCGATTCAGTGGCCGGTACTATGTTTCATCGGAAGCGAAAAATGGCGCCCATTGCTCCTCCGCCGACGGCTTGGTGATCAGACTGACAATGATCAGCAGCCCCACACTGATAATCACGCCCGGTATGACGATATATTGGCTGTCGGCCAGATCGAAGGTTGTGTTGCCCAGGGTCGCCGTAAAATCAACGCCCAGCCTGCCGAGCACTGCGATGCCGGTGATACTGCCCAGTCCCCCTGCGATACAGGCTACGCCTCCCTGTGGTGTCACCCTTTTCCAGAGGAAGGCCGCCAACAGGGCGGGAGTCAGGCTGGCCCCCACCAGGGAGTAAGCGTACAGGGCCATGGAGAGCACCGTCTCGAACTGGGTCAGGAGCAGCAGCCCGACCAGGCCGAAGAGCGCCACAAAGATGCGTTGCAGCCGTATAAGCTGCTGTTCACTGGCATCAGGGCGCAGGAACCGCTGATAAATATCACGGCTGGCATTAGTGGACGGGACCAACAGGAATGTGTTGCCCGTTGACAGCACAATCGCAATCGCGGCGGCCAACAGGACCGCGCCTCCAAGCATCGGTAATCCGTGTCGGGCGATATGCAGAATGATCGTCTCTGAAGCCGCCCGGCCGATGATGGATGTCTCGCTGAGCAGATCGGGAAAAGCGGCCCGGCCCACGATCGCCAGCAGCGCCAGGGCCGTTTCGATGAAGACCACACCGGCCACCATGCCGATCACCGCCTTGCGGGCGGAGTTTTCATCCTTGGCGGAGAAAAATTTCTGATACATGCCGCTCTCGCCCAGGAGCAGCAGGAAGGTGGGCAGGGCCACACCGGCCACCCACAGTATGTTGTGGCCGCCCAATACGGTCTTGTGGGCATCAGGCAGATTCAGCAGCACCTGGCCCAGGCCGCCCACTTCAAATATCATGTACGGCAGGGCAAACAGCACACCCAGGATGATGATAATGCCGTTGAAGATATCCACGGTGACAATGGATACCATGCCGGCCAGTGCGGTAAACAGCACAATGGCCACCGCGGTGATATACATGCCCGTAGTGGGGGAGATGGCGCCATCGGTGACAATGGCGAGAATCCAGCCGCCGCCCCTGAACTGGTACGCCGCAATGGTGACATAGGCCATGATGATGGCGAGGGTGCCGAGGATTCGGGCAGACGCATTATAGCGTTTTTCAAGCAGATCGGGCACGGTATATTCGGCAATGCGCCGCACGCGCCCGGCAATGAAATAGGCCACCACCAGGCCGACCCAGGCCCCGAAGGAGAACCACAGTTCCGATATGCCGGAACGGTAGGCCAGCCCGGCGCCGCCAAAGAGTGATCCGGACCCGATCCAGGTACAGACCAGCGTGCCAACCAGTAACGGAACCGGCACATTGCGCCCGGCCACCATAAAATCCTCGTGGCTGGTCACAGACCTGGAGCGCCACAGGCTGACTCCGATCAGTATCAGCGGGTATGTCAATACGACGACAGCAAACAAACTCATCGGTCCTCCCTCTCCTTGATCAAACGATCAGGAACTGAATCGGCCACGGCACCGGGCCGGTTGGCGATAAAGATACTTGCCCGGCGTCATTCCGGATAGCTATACAGTCAGGGCGTCAGCAATTACTTCCGCCCACCGGACATCGCCCGCTATAGTTTGCTGACTCCCTCGGCGATCCTGGCCAGCGCTTTCCTGATATTCTCAACCGAGTTGGCGTAGGAAAAGCGTATATAGCCCTCGCCATGGGCGCCGAACGATGTTCCCGTAAGTGTGGCCACCCCGTATTCGTCCAGGAAGTACTCCTCCAGCTGCTTGCTGGTGCGGGGCAGGGCGCTCACATTGGGGAACACGTAAAAAGCGCCCAGCGGTTCCCGGCAGGTGATGCCCTCGATAGCGTTCAGGCCATCGACGATCACATCGCGGCGGCGCCTGAACTCGGCCACCATAGCCTGAGCGTCATCCTGCGGCCCCTTGAGGGCCTCCACACAGGCCATCTGGACGAAACTGCTGGTGCACGAATTGCTGTTGGTCATGAGCCGGGCCACCCAGAAGGCGATCTTTTCCGGCATGACGCCGTAACCGGCGCGCCAGCCCGTCATGGCATAGGTCTTGGAGAATCCATCCAGCAGAATGGTGTGTTCCCGCATACCGGGATACGACAGGAGCGAAATATGCTCACCTTCGTAGATAATCCGGGAATAGATCTCGTCCGCCAGTACGATCAGGTTGTGCTCCTTAACCAGTCCGGCGATCTGCGCCATATGCTCTTTGTCGATCAAGCCGCCGGTGGGGTTGGCCGGCGAGTTGAGGATCATGAATTTGGTTTTGGGCGTGATCAGGCTGGCCAGCTCCGCCACGTCGACGCCGAAACCGGTCTCTTCCCTGATTGGCAGGGGCACCGCCTTGGCCCCCATCCAGTTGATTACCGATTCGTAAATGGGAAAGCCGGGATTGGGGTAGATAACCTCATCACCGGGATTGACGCAGGCCAGCAGGGAAAAGAAAATTATCGGTTTGGCGCCCGGCGTCACCACCACGTTATCAGGCCCCACATCCACCCCTCTGGTAGCGCTGATTTCCTCGGCAATGGTCTCCCTGAGGACCGGCAGGCCGGCCGAGGGGCCGTAATGGGTGAAACCGTCATCGAGGGCCTGTTTGGCGGCGTTGCGGATGTTTTTGGGTGTATCGAAATCGGGCTCCCCGATCTCCAGGTGGACCACGTCGCGGCCCTTGGCTTCCAGGGCTTTGGCCCGGACAAGGACTTCAAAGGCAGTCTCGGTACCCAGACGGGACATACTATCAGCTATATGCATGGCAATGTCTCCTTATAGTGATTGAAATATTAACCGGCGCCCATCTGCGGCCGGTCAGTCGAATAATTATACAAGATAAAAGATCACAACCAGTTCCTTACCTCAGGATCAAAGTTATTATTTATTTTCGTTATACTCTATGATAAAGGTCCGCGGAAGTTGCTGCTGTTCCAGGAGTTCCCTCGAAATAAACAGGGGCCTGACACCGTAAGGAATCCCGACCCCGACATTGAAGTCGGGATGCTTGGCACGCGTCGTGCCCCAACGGAGGAGATATAACGAGGGTACGGACACGGCCTCGACATTGAAGTCGGGATGCTTGGCACGTGCCGTGTCCCAACGAGGAGGCCATGGTGGCGGGCCTGCTACTGCCACTGCCACTGCCACTTCTACCAAGCCCCAAGCCTCAAGCCCCCAGCCCCAAGCTGCAAGGTTGAGATCGCCACATCCGAAGTTTTGGGATCGCGGTGACTGGCAGACTGCCACGTCCCGACGGAGACGTCGGTCCTCGCAGTGACAAGCTACCCGCACACCGGGCTATTGTCAGGAAATGAATTTTTAGGGGAACTCCTGATTGCCATGCAGGTTGCCTTGTTATCTCATTTGCGACTAGATTCGGGCAATTTAAAGTCGACATCGGGATGGAATTGGGCAAAGCAGACAGCCAGCCGGGGAGGACCATGAAACTTAAACTACACTGGCAGATATTCATTGCCATGGCTCTGGGAGCATTATGGGCCACCCTGTTTCCCGCGCAGGCAATGATGGCCGCCCCCCTGGGGGACATCTTTATGCGCCTGCTGAAAATGGTGATCGTCCCCCTGATCCTCACCTCCATCACCGCCGGGGTCGCGGGCATTGGCGACTCACGCAGCCTGGGCCGGCTGGGCGCTAAAACCTTCCTCTATTACGTGGTTACCAGCATATTGGCCATCACTATCGGCCTGACGCTGGCCAATGTGATTCAGCCCGGCGTCGGACTGGAGGTCGCCCAGGAGCGGGCCATCGATCCGTCGGATCTGGAACAGCCCGGCTCGGTGGCCGATATTCTCCTGCGCATTATTCCACTGAATCCGGTACGGGCCGCCGCCGATGGCGATATCCTGGGGATCATCTTCTTCGCCATCATGTTCGGCTTCGCCATAACCCGGGTACCTGACCGTTATTCGGAACCCTTGCTGACCTTCTTTCAGGCGGCATTCGAGGCCATGATGAAGCTCACCATGGTCATCATCCGCCTGGCCCCCATAGGTGTGTTCGGGCTCATCAGCCGTGCCGTTGTCAGCATGGGGGGGGAGCTCTTTCAGGCGGTGGGGCTGTACATGGTGACCATCGCTACCGGCCTGACACTGCATTTCGTGGTGGTCCTGCCCCTGCTGCTGTTGATCACCACCGGCCGGAACCCCCTGGACCATTACCGCGCCATGATGTCGGTCATGGCCATGGCCTTCTCCGCCAGCTCCTCGTCAGCCACCCTGCCCCTGACCCTGGAGGCGGTGGAGCATAAGGCCGGTGTTTCCAATAAGGTATCCAGCTTTGTCCTGCCCATGGGCGCCACCATCAACATGGATGGCACCGCCCTCTATGAATGCGCCGGCGTGCTGTTCATTGCCCAGGCACTGGGTATCGATCTGAGTTTCTCGCAGCAGCTCATAGTGGTGTTCACCGCCCTGCTGGCGTCCATCGGCGCGGCTGGGGTGCCTTCCGCGGGTCTGGTGATGATTTTCATCGTGCTGGAGGCGGTAAACATCACTTCACCGGAGGCCTACGCCCTGGTCGGCGTTATGCTGGCAGTCGACCGCCCGCTGGACATGTACCGTACGGTTGTCAATGTAATCAGTGATTCCACAGGCGCTGTTGTAATTGCCCATTCGGAAGGTGAGGAACTGGCCTATCCGCGGATCAGGAAATAATCGAGGGCAATTATGAAGTTTTCATAAGAACCGGGGTAACAAGCTGGTATTACTTGATCGTAAATCAAGGTTACCTTAATTTAATTCCAGTTCTTTTAAAACCTTTCGCCCGTGAGTCGCCCGAGCTCAGATCCGTCAATCTTACTCAGCAGGGCCCCATATTCGGTTAACGCAGCGCATGCCTTTTCCGGCTTGCTGGAATGAAGGAAGCCTGTTTTAGCTGAGAGGAGCCCAACGTTCAATTCGAACGGGGTCTGAGTATCCTCGACTTGCGGGCCGCTTTTTGTCCTGCCGGCGCGAAAACTCCCGTCCCGACTGCTTATTGGGAACGCAGCTGCTTGTCGAGGTTCTCAAGTCTATGGCGAAACTGCCTGACCATGGAGTGAGGCCCGCTGACCCGCAACATAACGCTGTTATCCTCGTAGATGCTCTCCTCAACCTTCAGGCAATCGTAAATCTCGCTGATGATCTTCGACTCCTTCAGGGGGAGCCGCAGCTCCTCAGTCACATGGGACTCGATAATCTTCTCAACGATGGCTCGTTCCAGCGTATCTATCCTTAAGCGCTGGCGCGCGGATATCATTATGGAACTGGGAAAAATCCGCTGCAGCCGGTCAATGGAATTGGTGTCGCCGATGGCATCGATTTTATTCAGTACCACCAGTTCCGCCTGGTCGGCCACATTCATGTCTGCGAGCACTTCATTAATGGTCCGGTAATGTTCCTCCACCTGGGGATTGCCGGCGTCCAGCACTTTGATAATCAGGTCGGCCTCCCGGACTTCTGAAAGAGTGGTCCTGAAGGAGGCGACCAGGTCGTGGGGCAGCTTTCTGATAAAGCCCACCGTATCACTTATCAGCGCCTGATGTTCGCCCAGCTGCAGGCGCCTGGTGGTGGTGTCCAGGGTGGCGAACAGGCGGTCCTCTACGAAGACATCGGAATCCGAAAGGGCATTCATCAGGGTCGATTTACCGGCGTTGGTATAACCCACCAGGGCTATCTGGTAGGCTGAGCCCCGTCGGCTGGTCTGGGTGCGGTGTTCGGCGGCAATTCTGCGGAGGTCACTCTGCAGGCGCCTGATTTTGGCCCTGGTTATACGACGGTCTACTTCGATCTGAGTTTCACCGGGGCCACCGCGGGTACCGATACCGCCTTTCTGCCGTTCCAGGTGGGTCCACTGGCCTGAGAGCCTGGGCAGCAGGTACTGGAGCTGTGCCAGTTCCACCTGGGTCTTGGCTTCCCGGGTACGTGCGTTTCGCGCGAATATGTGTAGAATCAGGCCGCTGCGATCAATTACCTTGATGTTTTCGCCTGCCAGCTGCTGCAGGTTTTTCTGTTGTGAAGGCGAGAGCTCCTCATCAAAGATGATCAGGTCGTAGTCCATTTCGGCGGCCTGCCGCACCAGGGACTCGGCCTTGCCCCGCCCGATAAATGTGGCGGCGTCTGCCCGTTGCCGCGCCTGAATTACCTGGCCGATCACGTCAGCCCCGGCCGTATCTGCCAGCAGGGCCAGCTCATCCAGGTGCTCGTCAACCAGATATGACGGCGTATCGGGCCAGCGGACACCGACCAGGAGAGCAGTCTCCCTAGGCTTGTTTTCTTGGGGAATTGTATGCATTACCGATGACCAATTCAAGGATCAAACAGATGATGACGAGATAAAGCAGCGGCCTCCAGAGTTCCTGCCCGAACCTCGCCTGCTGGATCCATTCCTCGATTGACGAGCCTTCCGCTGCCATGAAAGCATGGCCCTGCTCAAAGGCCGCCGTCAGGGAAGATCTGCTCAATAACCGGTTGGACAGTTCCTCTTCGGATATATTTACCCTGAACCTGGTAAGAGGGCGGCCCACACCGGCCTGGCTGCGGCTGTCAGACTGAGTCAAGGCGTAGACGCCCGGCTCACTCAAGTCGCGCAAAGTGACACTTCTGGTCCTGATATCCGGTATGATCAGGCTGGAGACATTCTGTGGCCCGCGCATTGTAAGCGGTTGAGTGGCCTGTCTGGCTGTTACCTGCAGAACCGGAGTATCGCCCACTCTCACATCCAGCAGTTCGTCAAGTGCCTGTTGCCAATGGATCAGGCGATGCCACAGGGGGATGAAACTGCCCCTGAGCGGCATATCCGTCCAGAGCAGATTGAATGGTAGTGTAAAGGTAAATACTGATCCATCACCGATGGGCGTGCGTACCAGCAGGGGATTTTTGCCTGTAATCCGCAGGAGCACATCATCAGTACCCCGCGCCTGCGTCCGGTAGAATTGTGAAACCAGCGGCAGGTCGCCCAGGGCGCGCTCCGAACTGAACACCTGGTTTAGCACCGATCTGCCGATACTTCGCGAATCGATGGGGCGGCCTTCACCATTTCTGGCAGGGGCAGTGTTTAATACCGGCGAGGTCAATTGCCGGGCCATGCTGTTGAATGCGTTGCCGGCTCGCTTGTCGGGACCCGGGATGAGCACCAGGTTGCCTCCACCTTGCAGATACTCCCGCAACCGCCGTGGCAGCAGGCGCGGCGCTTCCGTCAGCTCGTTGACGATAATGAACTGATAATCCTGGGCTTGCCAGCTCAAGTCACCAGGTGAGATCTGCCTGAGTTTGATCTGTGGCGAGGACCGGGTGAGCGCCGCCAGCGCGGCCTGCGTAAACGAATTCGACCTCGGGTCCTCTTCAATCAGCAGTACACTGACTGATGGCGGTATATAGGTGTGGAAGTAAAACCGGTTATCGCCAATGCGGTCATCACGCTCAATTTCGGCATAGCCCTGCTGGTGTCCCGGCTCCGTGGGGGCCACCTGAAATTCCACGGTGCGCTGTTCGCCAGGTTGGAGGTCCACGACCAGCTGGCCGGACCGCACGCCGTTCAAGACCACCTGCACCGGCAGTTTACGCAGCGATTGCTGTCCCGTATTTTCAATTGTTACAGCGACTGTCATCAGTTCGCCCACCAGCGGAATGGTGGAACGGATATCAGCGCCGGTTACGGCCGCGTTTTTGCCGACGTTGGGTGTTGTCAGAAAGAAAAAGTGCCAGTCGTTCCACCAGGCGGTATCCCGGGCCATGCTCTGCAGCACCGGGCGCTGGTGGGCCTGAAAATCGCTCAGGATGATCAGCTCCTTGTTGGCAAACAGGCCCGCCGTTGATTTGAAGGCCTCCGTTGAAAGGGAATCCATGGCCCGGGCCAGGTTATCCCTGGCAAAGCCCGCGTTGCACAGGCTGGCGATCTCTTCCACTCTGGGAAGGTCGGCAACATCGCCGTCAAAGATAATGCGGGCGTCACTCATGCGCATGAGCACTGCCCGGCTGCTGGCTTGATTGCCCTTGAAATGGGCCAGCAGCGGTTTCAGACGGGTCTGGGTCTGAGCTAGCGCCCCCCGGCCCCGGTCATTGTCCGATCCGGTGATTCCGCTCATGCTGAAAGAATCGTCCACCAGACAGACAGTCAGCGTGGTGGCGGAACCTTCCAGGAAACCGCGGAAATAGCCCCGCACTACCGGTCTGGCCAGCAGGAGGATAAAAAAGAGCAGCAGCAGGCTTCTGATCAGCACCAACAGCCATTGGTTCCAATTCAACCGCCTCATGGAGTTGTGCTCGATGAGGGTCAGGAAACGCAGGCTGCTGAAATCCACCACTTTCGTATTGGCACGGCTGAGCAGGTGGATCAACAGGGGCAAACTAACCGCCGGCAGGGCCCACAGCATCTGGGGCAGCAGGAAACTCACGCGGGCACGCTTAGCATAAAATACATGAAGCCGCCTGAAACCAGTGGTATGGCAATATTATCGTTCAGCACTCCCCAGGGGATCAGCTCGGTGAT
>DAOWIJ010000065.1 GCA_030640955.1 Fidelibacterota bacterium | reverse complement strand
GGAAGCGTAGATCATACCACTCATCGATGTGGCAACTCACCAGGCAGCCACCGGGCTTGAGCATGCTGTCAAGGATGATAGCAGCCAGCTGGCCGCCCTGGGCCAGGTACTGGGGATAAAGCACGCCCGTGATGATGATCAGATCAAAATTATTCTCATATCCAGGCTGGGGAAGATCGAACAAGGAATACGTTTCAAACGTGATATGCTTCAACTCCCGGCATTTTTCCCGGGCCTGCTTAATGGCGTTATGCGCTATATCGACACCAATAATTTCATTACCGGGCAATTGGCCTGTGATATAGCCGTCCCCGCAGCCGATATCCAGTACCCGGTGGTATTCGCGCCGGGGAATCACCGACTTCAGGATGGCCCGCCGCTTGGTGTCGTCGGGATGCTTTTCGTAATCCCAGGGATCGGATTGCTCGAACCATTTTTCGATCTCAGCAATCGGCTGTATCTGGCTTTTGAAACCCGGCATGTCTCAACTCAGCGCATATTACGGATTAGCACCGGCTATCGACCGGCAGGATGATTCTTACGGATTAGCTGCTTTAGAGCCTCGGGGGCATTGCTCAATAGTACCTGTTCGGCGTCACCAGTGTTGGCCGCGGCCAGGTTCTGCTCCCTGATACGCCGGTAAATTTCCTCGCGGTGCACCGGTATTTGTGACGGCGCGTCAATCCCGATCTTGACCTGGCCGCCAGAACTTTCCAGGACCGTAATTACGATACCGTCACCGATGCGGATACTCTCGCCATGCCTGCGGGTCAGTACCAGCATGATCACTGCTCCTCACTGTCGGCCACAAGGGCGGCCAGCGGTTCATCCATCAGGAGGTCCGGCCGATCCTGGAATATCTGATAACCCACACGAGTTTCAATGCTGATGATCACCGGGGCTTTGGTATTTACGGTAATGGTCCCCGCTTCCTGGTCAACGTGCAATACGCAATATACTTCTACTTGCGTATTTTCGGGATTACCCAGCAGCCGTAGATGATCCTTAGTAAGATTGGGTACTACCCGCTTGTGAAGCAACAGACAGTTAATTATGGGCAGTGAGACACTGGAATCTTCAGTGGACTTCAACCACTGAAAGGGGTGCAAATCTTCGCGGCTCTCAATAACAAAAGACTTGTGCTCTTCAAATCCGGGGATGCCCCCTGGAAAGTTAGCGGGGACGGACACCGTAGAAGATTGACTTTGAGGCGTATCGGCTGTCTTATCAGTCATTATCACATATGATCAAGAATACTTAAGCTAAGTATTCTTGCGCTGGATTCCAAGGCCGCGCGGAAGCCCAACTCTTGTGAATTATAGCGCATGATTGCCTCTGTCAAATCGGCGTCCTCAGCATTGGTGATATGCGATTGCAGGTTTACCGAGGCCATTTCCAGGTTATCCCTGGTAAGCTCCATTTTGCGCTGCCTGTGCCCCGATGAGGCCATGGCGTTTATCAGATCATTCGAGGCAACCTCGAAGTTACCCATGGCGGCCTCGATAGCGTCGCCGTCATCGGCCAGTATGGCGTCACGGAGACTGATGCTAGAGCTGTAAATACCTTCAAATTCCGAACCTACCGTATTGATACTGATATAAGTCCCGGCGCCAACTTTGCGACTCAGGTCTTCATCGTTGCCATTGTAGGTGACGCTGCTGCCGTCGTATTCAAATGGCGGTGTATTTTTTGTTACCGTGCCGCCAAAAAGATATTTGCCCAGATGAGTAACATTGCCCAGGTCTACTAATTCCTCGATTAAGGACTTAACCGTCTCATAGGCGATGGCCCGGGCATTTTGATCTACATTACCCCGCGCCCTGACGCCGTTGAACTGGATATCCATCAAGGTTTGGTACATTACCTGCATGGTATCGGAGCCGGTTCGCGCCCAGCCCAGACCATCTTCCAGGTTTTCCTGATAATGCTCGTTTTTGCTCAGCAGGGTTTTCAGTCTCGAGGCCCGGTCATAAAGGGCTGGATTATCGGATGAGGCGGCCACTTCTTTGGTTGTACTGAGCTTGCGTTGGGCCTCGTAAAGTTTTTCCTGGCCTTCGTTCAGTGACCTGATTATATCGCCTTGCCTCATGGTGCTGGTAATACGCATCACAATTCCTAACTCATTTAGATCAGTGCCAGCAGTGTTCGGGTCATTTCATCGGCAATCTGGACCATCTTGGCGGCCGCCGCGAATGATTGCTCCAACTGCATCATTAGTGTCATCTCCTCTTCCATGCTGACACCGGCTACTGAATCACGCTTTAATTGAAGGTGGCCAACAACCTTATCCTGACTGGATTTAAGGAAGGCCGATTGCTGAATTCTGCTTCCCAATTGTACAATCATAGTCCGGTAATGCTCGTTGATTGTTTCAGTCCCGATGAGTTGCTCGTCCCGCAGCTCGGCGATGGCCCTGGCGATCCCGCCATTACCGGGTACTCCTAACGTGTCACTGGCGGCGATCTTGTTACGATCCCCTGCTATAATTGGATCGAAATCAATATTTGCCGCGCCTACCGAACTAGGCTTGAAGAAATTGAGACCGGTGGTACCGTCCAGGGCAAAACCGGTCTGATGCAGTGCATTGACCTCGTCAACCAGTGTCAATACCTGGATGTCCATCATATCGATATGATTGGTGATGTCATCGTTATACACGTTCATCAACCCGCCCAGGACACCTCCAGTGATATTGATAGTCTTAGCATTCTTGTCCCCGATGTTAATGGATATGGAACCGACACCCTGGCTATCGCTGGTTTGCGCGATGGACATCTCGAAGGTGTCAATCCCTGCAACGATCATTAGTCCCGATACGGAAACGGAAATATTTGGGCCCTCATTCGCGACTTCAATATTAGTCAGCTTGGAGAGTTCATCGATCAGCCGGTTGCGCTGGTCGGTGATATCGAGATTGTCCCCGGGATCGGCCTCGTTCAGGGCCGCAATCTCCGCGGCAACGTTATTTATTTTGGTTACCGTAGCTTCAATTTCATTACTGACGCCGGTCTGTAAGTTGACTACTTCCCGGTGCAAGCGGCGATACGTGGTAGCCAATGTATCGGCCGTATTGAAGACGATTTCTCGGGCTACATTGCTTTCCGGATCGTTGGAGAGGCTGTCCCAGGCCATCCAGAATTCATCCAGCATACTCCTGAGACCCGATTCGTTATCGGCAGGCAGAATACCTTCCAACTGAGTCAGTATCGAATCGGTAGTGTCATACAGGTGGTACAGAGAGTTCTGACTGCGGAACTGCTGATCGGTAAATTCATCGCGGATTTGACGGTGAGACTCGGTCGAAAGAGCACTGGCTCCGGCGTAGCCGGCCAGCACAAAAGGCAGCTGCGGAGTGATGTCCAGTCGCTGGCGGGAGTAGCCTTCCGTATTGACGTTGGCTATATTTTTACCGGTAACGGCCATTTGCGCCTGGGAATTGAGCATGCCAATACGACCAAGTTCCGATAATGCCTTCAGCGTAGCCATCAGATTCTACCCTCCACAAACGATGACGTGGCAGCGGGTGTCTTGGTGCCTGCTCCTTCGGCAGAGTAGACCTTGAATTGATCGGATGAGCGTATCAGTTCCCGTGCGGCTTCCCGGACAAATTTTATTGAGTAGTTCAACAGATAACGGTTTTCCTCGTTCGCCAGCATAACCTTCTGAACAATTTCCTGCAGGCTTTTGTGTATATCAGACAACCTTTCAGCGTATGTCGATTCCACAACCTGAATCAACTGACCCAGGTTTTTAATATCGCCTTCCTGACTGAGCGCTTCGCTGACTTCCTTGAAGAAAGCTTCCCTGGTCTCCGATACCGCCTTGGTACGGGATATGATGGACTGCTCTTTCTCAACGGCCTCCCTGAGTTCCTGTACTTTCCCTTCGATGATGCTGGCCTGCTTCTCGCGGAGCGCCAGGAGCAGCTCATTATACATCTGCATCTCTTCGGACAGCACAGTGATCAGCCTGGTGATCAGGCGATCATTACTTGGATGCGTCGACATCATTATCCTTTCCATTTCCAGGTGGAATTCGCTCTGTTTCCGGTACCATACTATCTATTTCGGCAGAATCTGAAATGCCTTTAGCCTGCATGTCGCGGTAGAGCATTTCGGCCAGTCCCATGCCACCGTTTTTGGCCAGTGCTTCGCCCATCACCTTATCAAACAAGTAGCTGCTCATTCCATCTTTAGCCAGTGAGTTTTCGGGTAACGTTTTCTGCATGGCCCTTAAGAGCTGGCTCATGAACAGGGACTCAAAATCTTGTGAAGCTTTCCACAATTCCGGGTTTTCTTTACCGGCGCCGCGAGCCAATTTAGTGGAACCGGTTGCATCCGTTTTGACGGGAATAAAGACTTGGCCTGGTTTATCGATCTTCATGAGATGAGTTACATTATAATAAGTTTGGCATTGAGCGCGCCAGCTTCTTTAATGGCCTGAAAGACTGCGATCACATCCCGCGGTTTGAATCCCATACCGTTCAGAGCAGCAGACAATTCGGCCACAGTAGCCGCCGAAAGTACGGCCGCTTCACCGGCTTCCTCGGTCACGGTCGTCTGGCTTATGGGTACTGTAACTGTCCTGCCGGTCGAAAATCCCCCTGGCTGGGAAACATATGGTGTGGTTGTGGTGTGGATCTGCAAGGCGCCATGGGATACCATGACCGACCCGATAGTTACATTGCCACCAGCTACGACTGTTCCGGTCCGCTCGTTGATTACCACGCGAGCTTCAATATCCTTGATGACCGTAAGTGTTTCAATGCTGGCCACAAACTGGACCAGCTCATAAACCTGGGCTAAAGCAGGGGGATAGGTTACCCTGACCAGAGACGCGTCCATGGTTTGCGCCAGCGGAGTGGGCGAGGGAGAATACTGATTGATCACGTTGGCAATTCGTGTGGCCGTAGTATAATTGGGTTCTTTCAGCAAAAGTTCCAGCGGTTGATCGGTCCTTAATTCCGAGCCCAGCATCTGTCGTTCCAATGATGCACCGTTGGGAACCCGTCCGACCAGGGCATAATTATTCCGCAGGCGCTCGCCACCTAAAGTAGTAATATTATAGCCGCCCACAGAAACCGGTCCCTGGGCCAGGCCGTAATATACTCCGCGAGCGTCCCTCAGGGGTACCATCAGCAGCACACCGTTCTCCAGGCTGCTGGCGTCTCCCAGGGAAGCTACATTAACGTCGAATGTGGTACCCGGCTTGCCGAAGCGGGGCGTAGAGGCGGTTACCATTACGGCGGCTACATTGCGAGTCCGAAGGTGCTCACTTTCAACCGTCAGGCCGAACTCTTCCAGCATGTTTGCGATACTCTGGACGGTAAACAGCGTGCCACGGCTTCCAATAGCCCGGTCACCGGTACCGTTGAGGCCCACAACCAGACCGTAACCGACCAGGTGCACCTGACGCACATTTCTATACGTAGTGATGTCCTTTATGCGGCTGGGGCCCTGGGCTGAAACCTGCTGGAGCAGAATTAAAGCAGCTGTGATAAATGCGAATTTTTTAATCATTATAAAGCGAAGCTCCTGATAATTGACAGGGCGCTGATTCCACCAACATATCCGATCAGAGCCAGACCTGCGCCGCCCATGATCAGGTTTGCCATGCGGGGGAACGTACCACGTCTGATGTACTTGCCGGTAACACCCGGCTTGCTGTAATAAATTCTTGAATCGGCGATATTATATGAATATACCGTGTTATTAGAGAGGATATCCCTGGGCCGGACCTGGCCCTTGATTGTCATCAAGTTGCGTTCTCCGTTGATATTGATCAATTTCGAGCCTGATACAACAAACAAACCGCCAGGCGTGACATCCGTGATGACGGCTGATATGCGGCCCGTTAACTGGTCTTTCTGAGAACTCCCTTCATGGGTCCTGGAATCCGCTTTCAAATTGGAGCGCAGTCCAAAAACCGGCAGAAACTGCAAAAGGTTACCATCAACTGATCCTTCAACATCCACGGCATTGTCATCAACCCGGTCTGCTTTGGACTCTCGTTTGGCATTGGCGCTCTCGGTAACCAGAATAGTAACCATTTCACCGATGGAGCGGGCCTTATGATCGGCGTACAGGGTTGGCGGCGATGTCTGCCCATGTAAGTTAGACAAGGTGCTGGACAGGGTCAGCAATATCAAGGGCAGGGTGATATTATTACACGAAAATCTCATTGTGTTACTCCACTATTACAACACCTGGCGCATCCAGGCGTCCATAAATTCTTTTACCGGTGCTTCCCGCTATTACGGGAATCACATCACCGATCTGCCCATCCCGACGCGCCTTACCCGGCATTATCAGGGCCAGGTTATTGCGTTGGTAATGGATCATTACCGCCTCCCCCCTATGGACAGCGGGCTCCTTTTTGATATGATGATGGTGCAGGGATTGCCCGGCGCTGATAGAATGGTTTAATTGATACCTGCCGGGAAAATCGTTCTCGGTATAGTAATCCCGTTCACGGCGGTTTACGCGGATCAGCTTGCGCCGGAAATTTTCCTCGTCGAGGGGATCACCCCGTTTTACAGGCATGATTGCTTCCCAGACGTGAATCAGGGCCATGGTCTCCAGTGTGATATTCACTTTGACCGACTTACCTCCGGGGGGGGTCACTTCGACCGGCAGGACCCAGCGTCCGGCAGCCTTGGACGGCACGAACTGCCGCATGACCTTGATCTCAGATGATGGACTGTAGTCCGGCAGGTTCGCTGGGAGATTAAGGGCTACCAGCTCGCCCGTGAGCCCCTCACGCCGTAGCCCCGTGTTGACCTCATCTACTACAACAGCCTCCAGCCGTTCCTCAAAGGTCAGCTGTTTGGGGCTATTGGCCGCAGGCATGACAAAACCCGGCAGCCCTATCAGGAGGGCCACAACGGCGATCAAAGGTTCAGGAAACCGTATTAATGTGTTTCGCGCGCTCATCGCCTGATATTGTTAGCCACTGCCAGCATTTCGTCGGCGCTCTTAACGGCCTTGGAGTTGATCTCGTAAGCTCGCTGGGCCACGATCATATTGATCATTTCCTGGACCACATCCACATTGGACTTTTCCAGGAAACCCTGCAACGTTACGCCAAAGCCTTCATCAGAGGGGAATCCCAGCGATGGAGGGCCTGAGGCGACCGTCTCTTCATAAAGATTGCCGCCAATAGCCAACAGACCGGCCGGATTCACAAACTTGGCTAATTCCAACTGCCCAATTTCGCTGGGCTCTATTTCACCGGATAAAAGTACCGAGACAATCCCATCCTGACTGATATTGACGCTTCCGGTCTCGGCCGGCAGGCTTATCTCAGATCCCAGGCGCAGACCGGAAGCCGAAACAATGTACCCATCCGAGCTGATACGGAAGGATCCATCCCGGGAGTAAGCATAACTGCCGTCAGGACGGAGTACCTGGAAAAAGCCGTCGCCATCTATGGCCAAGTCCAATGGATTCTCCGTCTGTTCAACGGCCCCCTGAGCAAAGGTCCTGAAAGTAGAGACCGCCCGGTTGCCGTGTCCGACCTGGATCTCGGAGGGCTTCTCCTGACCGGGTCCACCCTCACCGGCCCCCGAGACAATTGTTTCGTAAAGCACGTCCTGAAATTCAACGCTGCTGCGCTTAAAACCGGTAGTATTGACGTTCGCCAGGTTATTGGCGATCACATCCAGCTGCAGCTGCTGAGCGCCCATTCCGAGGGCCGCGGTTCTTAGTGATCTAATCATGATTGCTCCTTAACGATAATCGCTGAGCTGTGTTGCTCGTCCTAAAACTTGATCCATGGCCCGCGCGACCCGCTGTGTTGATTCAAAATTGCGCTGCAGCTCGATCAGACTTACCATTTCTGAAACCGGCTGCACGTTCGATCCTTCCAGAATGCCCTGCCGAATGTCGACTGCATCTGGATCGAGTTGGGTCACAAGTATATCATCCGGCGCTCTGAACAGGTTGGTGCCGATTTTCTGCAGCCGCCGAATGTCCGGGATTGATGCTATCGCCAGGCGATCCACCAGGTTACCGTCGACATATAACTCTCCGGTTCTTGTAATTTCTACTGCGCCAATATTACCGGTCGTCCCGATAACCGATATTGGTCCATTTTCCCCCTGCAGACGATGGCCTTCACTGTTTTCCAGGAAGCCGTCATTATCGACTGTAAAATGGCCATTACGCGTGAAATGGACACCCGTCCGGGTTTCTACGGCAAAAAAGCCATTCCCGCTGATAGCCAAATCCAGGGGATTATCTGTCCGAATTAATTCGCCTTGAGAAAAGCTGGTGTAGCTCTTATAGCCGCCTTCCCTGACCGCTTCAACGAACCAGTCAGTAAAAGCATCATCTCGCTTAAAGCCGGTAGTGCCGACATTCGCCAGGTTATTGGCAAGAATGTCGGTGCCGTACAGATTACGGGTCATATTGCGGGCTACCCGCCCTAGATTAAAATCCATTCTAACCTCGTATTTTGTGCTCCGCCATATATTGCTTCAAATGCCGTGCCAAAGCCTCCGGAAAAGGTGATACTGATCGTGAACATCGACGAGAACAGCAATATTCTTCGGAATCGAGGGAATCTTACCGGTATTTTTATGTGAGGATGGCGCGAGAGAAATAAAAACAGGAAATTAGACTTTATAAGGTAGGAATAAATTCCCCAGCCAGGATATATCGGTCAGTCTATTTTAAGCATGGAAACACCCCCGACATACTCTTCCACCTGGGAAGATTCCAGATTTTCGAGGGCGCGGGCCAGGTCACGAATCCGGTAGGCGGCGGCCTTTACTTTAGCCAGGGATTCGCAGAATTCGGGGTGCTCCTCACTGGCCTTGATGTCCATCAGATCCGCCACACTGATGATGATGGCCAGGGGATTGTTAATCTCATGATTGATTTTTACAACCACCTCACCGATGGCCGCCAACCGTTCTTTTTCGATCTGCACCTGCTGGGCCTCTTGAAGCTCCTTCAGCAAGGCCTCCAGTTGCTGATTTTTTTCCTGGACTTCAGTCCGCAGGGCCAGTTGCTCTAAAATTATGGCAAGCTCCAGGGCCAGTTGCTCAAAACCATGCTGGTCGTCCGGCTTGAAATGCCCCGCTTCCTTATGGCCCAGATTGAGGACGCCGAGCAACTTGCTTTCTATCCATAAGGGTATTGAAACCAGGGATTTGAAATCCCGTTTGCCGCCCTCGTCAGACAGCTCGGGAAAAATGAAGGGGAATTTCTGGCCTGCCACCCAGCCGCTCAGCCCCCCACCCTGGCTGAAGGCTACTTCTGAGACGAGATCCACTTTTGCCGGGCCACGAGTGAATGCCTCCTCAAGTTCATCCGAATGCTGAGATACGACGAAGAGGCTCGCCGAATCATACTCGATGGTTTCATCAAGAATATCGAAGACTGCGGCGTATGTTTCCGCTCTGGATAAGCTCTTTTGCAGGAGGGAACTGAATTTTTGCAGAAACTCGAGGCTAATCATTCCCAAGCCCCGTATCAGGCGCGACTGAGACCGTCTCCTTCCAGGTCAGCCAGCAGCGAAGCTTCCTCGAAACTCACTCCGCCATTCTTGCGCATGATATCATGAGCTTTCGCCGAACCATCCAGCCTGTTCTGGTGCGATCTGCTACGCTTTTGCCGATCCACAGGCTGGAAACGAGCTGCCTGCAGATTCCGCTGGATCAGCAATATGGGTACAGCAGCGGCAATTATAATGATAAACAACGCGGCGGCCCAGAACATAGCGCGATAAATGACATGCCGGTAAGGGGTCAGTTTAGCAATTATTAATGCCGGCAGGCTTAGATCCGTTGAGGAGGCAAGCTGCAGCCGTTCCCCGGCAGTACTGATGTCTGGGGTAAATCGATCTCCCGGCCACAAGGCGCTGATAGTCTGCTCACGAAAGACGCTCTCCTGCGGAAGATGTTGCACATAAAGATCCACAATGTATATTCCTGTACTTATCTCCCGATAGCGCACCATCTCCTTGAAGCGGCTGCCGGTCAGAACAATGGACATATGGTCCTTCTGAGGAAAACTTACATTAATATTTACCGGCACCAGATAGCCCCGTTCGTAATCCCGCAGGCCTACATACTCACGCTCATTAACACCCCGGATAAGTACTTCGACGCGGCCCAGAGTATCCAGCTCCACGTTGACGCGGCGATTGGCAACCCCGTCAATCAGTAACCGGCGATAATTCTCCTGTTCTGCTGAAAAGAAAGCGATATAGCGCTCTGAAGCTGCCCAGGCAAAGCTGGAAAACAGCATAACCAACGCGGTTAAGATGAATTTATTTGATGATAATGTCGATCTTGTGTTCATCATCTGCCTCAACGGCGGTTTCAGGTTCCTCGTCCTCGTCCTTCTCACCCTCATTAGAATCCTTTTGATCTGACAGTTCTACGCTATCTTTCTGCGCTCTCTTCCGTTTTTCCTCAAGGTCCTGTTCCTGAAATCTTTTTTCTTCCTCAAGTCTGTTGTCCTGCACACTCACCGTATCGGCTTCTACAGGTTCCACCGGCTGGGCCGTAGTGGGAACCGGCGCAGGCGGCAGGTTCACATTGGGATCGAGAATATCGATCATTGGATCTTTGACCTGAGCGCATCAAGGGATTTGCTCATGATTTGGGATACGCGAGATTCGGATATGTTCAATACCTGCCCGATCTCAACCAATGTGAGATTCTCATAGTAATACAAAGCCAGAATCAGTCTCTCCCGTTCGGGAAGTTCCTTGAGTAGATTTACCAGCCTCACCTTCAGGTTCTCCATCATAAACACTTTCTCCGGATCTTCTGCAGCCGTGTCCGCCAGTAAATCAACGTGTCTTGACGCCTCTTCCTGATCGGACGATACGGGATCTTCAAGGGAAAAAGTTGCATAGCTTAACTGGCCAGCAACCAATAAATTCGAATACTCATTCATAGAAATTTTCGCTTCTTCACAAATTTCTTCCGCTGTAGGATCACGGTGCAGCTTTTGTGCCAAATTCTCAGAAATTTTCTGGACCTTCATCAGCCGCTCCAATTTCGTACGACTCACAATGCGCACCTGCCGGATCGCATCTATGACCGCCCCATAGATCCGTTTATAGGCAAAGGTCTTGAATTTTACTTTCCGATCCTCATCGAACCGATCAATGGCTTCCAGCAAACCGTGGATGGCGCTCTGCTCCAGGTCCTCCCGGGTAATGGCATCAGTAACCGGCAGGGTCACACGGTTCACAACGTAGTATACCAGCGGCAGGAATTCTTTGACGGCTTTTTCGCGTAAAACAGGGTCCTTGGTCGCGTAATACTCCTTCAACAGTGTTTCACCGTTGTGGATCGTTCCGGGGGATGTGGTAGCACTCATTTGGGTTCCTCGACTTCAGCGACCTCATCGGAGGCCTCGTCAATATCACGCGTCTCAGGCCTTCTGGTTGTAGCCCAGCTGATCACTATCCCGGAAACAACCAGGATGGCAAGCATGATTCCCAAAACCAATGCACTCCGATAAAGAGCAGTCAGGAGAGACATACCTCGCATCAGGAGAATCGCGAGGGTTCCCATACCGATAATCAGGGCCAACTGGTAGATTGCGGTATTCATCTCAGGCCGAGTCGATCTCCTTTCGCTTTTCTCTCAACCGATCAAAAATATTGGATCTCTTTTCAAATTCCTGCGCTGGGAATTTTAATAACCGGTGGCATACCATCTGCAAGTTATTCGTGGCCTGACTGTTTGGAAATTCCAGTACGAAAGGCTGCTGCCTGATCACGGCTTGCCGGACCGCATTATCCTCTACGATTGAGCCTCCATAATAGATATTCGTCTTTAAAAACTTCTGTGTGATCAAGTTCAATTTCTTGTGCAATTCCACTCCGTCTTCCAGCCGCGCGTGCCGGTTGGGGACCAGGATCAGAGGCAGCTCGGGCGACTTGCTGCTGATCACCTTGATCATGGCATATACATCGGCCACCGAAGCGGGTTCCGGGGTCACCACCAGTATCACTTTATCAGCACCCATGGCCATAGTCAACACAGTTGGCGACAATCCGGCCCCGGTATCGACTAGAAGGTAATCATATAATGACTGGATAGAGGCAAAAGATTCGGATAGTATCTTGAGCATGCGATCATCAGCATCAATCAGGTCAAGTTCACCTGAAGTGGCAGGCAGAATATCGATCCCTGAAGGATGCTTCATAATTATTTTTTCAACCGGTTGCTTGCCTTCCACCAGGTCTGCCAGCGTATAGCGCGGAGAGGCGCCCAGAACAATATCCAGTTTACCCAGATGAAGATCGGCATCCAAAACCAGCACACGCTGCTTGCGCCGGCTCAGTGAAATACCCATGTTAATAGCCAGGTTGGTCTTGCCTACCCCCCCTTTACCACTGGTGATGGTAATTATTTCCGGCAAATAGCGCTGGAACGGCGTCCGATCCTTTCGCGGTTGCGCTTCAGCCTGTAGTATTTGGGTTTGAGGCATTAAATCAATCCCTCCTGGTACTGAGTGGCAGATGACGAATAACGGCTTCTCCCGCGTCCAGCTCCAGGCTGTGAGGTACCGATTGTCCCGTACTTATATACTTGAGTGGTAGATTTGGATCATCCGCCAATCCCAGCACTTTGCCCGGGCGGCTGGTTTCATCCAGCTTGGTGACTACTAATCCGGTGGGCTGCAATCCCTGGTACAAGCCCAGGAACAGCCATAGCTCCTCTATACCCATATTGGCGCTAAGGACCAGTAATGTCTCGGTGGGTTCGATCACAGCCAGCTGCGTTTGCAGTTCGGGCAGGCTGCCCTTGCCCAGTGGACTTCGGCCTGGCGTGTCGACTAAGATAACGTCATAATCTGATAAATTCTTACGCGCTCTGGGTATATCATCCAGATTCTTAATCTCGATCACTGGGACCGACATGATGCTACCGAGTGACTTCAGGCCTGCGTTGGCCCCGGCCCTGTAAATATCGGTGGAAATAATAGCAGCCTGTCGCTCCCGGTAGACCCCCTTGTGGGCCGCGAGCTTGGTAATTAGGGAGGTCTTGCCGGCGCCGGAGGGTCCCACCACCGCAATAACTTCCTGTTTCCGGCGGGATTTGCTGTATTGTGGTATGAACAGCTGCCTGATCTGGTCTTTCAACTCTTCCATGGCCTGCGACCGGGTCACATCTTGCATATCAATCATGGCACTGAAGGCGTCTTCCGCTAGCCGGCGTTCAGTCCGCTGGACTAATGCCTCAGCCATTTGCTCAGGTACACCGGCCTCCACCAGCAATCCAAAGCAGAATTTGAAGGGTTCCTCAAAGGGCGCGTGTTTGCCTGCCCTGACCCGGGCTTTCAGATTTCTCATCTGCTTACGCAGTGCAAACAATTCAGCGATTTCAGATTCACCCAGTATCTTCTCGCGTCCAGCCGAATTTGCCAAAGACCTCTGGAATCTGGGTCCAGGTACTTTTGGTGCGCTGGGCTGCTTTGCATTCATCACGGAATCCACTGCAGGTGACACCGTGACTACATACTGGCCCGTCTGGCCGGATGAACCGGGCGTTTTCCGCATATCCAGGATCATGAAATCTTCGCCTAACTCGACTTTCGCGCTATTCAACGCGTCGCGCTGAGTTGAACCGCTAAAACTTTTAATGAACATCAGGATACCTCACTGTTCCAACCGATCGCAATTGTACGACCGGAGATAATTCCGCGAATGACAGGATCGCAACATTGGGCAGCACATTCTCCGTGAATACCCTTACACTGCGTCTGATTGACGGCGAGACCAGCAACGCCGGCTTGCCGCCACTATGCACAATCTTTTCTACCTGCTTACTAATAGATGTGAGTACATCTTTCACCTGGTTTGGCGCCAAGCCAAGATTGCCCACGTATGCTTCGCCCTGCTTGGAGGTCTGTATAATGTGGTCCTCGAGACGGGGATCCAGAGTGGCCACCGGTATGGGTTGGCTATCGATACGGAACATATTGGTAATAGTATCAGCCAGGGCGCTGCGGATACTCTCCGTCAATACCTCGGCATCTTTGGTCAGCATGGCGTAATCGGCCAGGGTTTCCAGGATAGTAATCAGATTCCTGATGGGAATACCCTCTCTGAGAAGGTTTCGCAGCACCTGCTGGACTACACCAAGTGGTATCATATCAGGTACCAGCCCCTCTACCACCGCTGCCTTCTCATCTTTAAGATCGTCCAACATCTTCTGCACTTCCTGGCGATCCAACAGCTTATAGGCATTGGCTTTCAGGATTTCCATCAGATGGGTGGCAACCACCACGGCCGGTTCAACAACGGTATAGCCGCCAGCCTCAGCTTTGGCCTTCTGCTCACCGGACACCCATAACGCCGGAAGATGGAAGGTGGGCTCCTCGGTTTCAATACCCACCAGCCCAACCGATGGATCGGGATTCAGCACCAGATTATAGCCAACCATCACTTCACCACGGGCAACTTCTATCCCATAGACCTTGAATAAATATTCGTTGGCGTCCAGGTTGATGTTATCGCGCATTCTGATGGGTGGTATTACAATCCCCAATTCCAGGGCAATGGCTTTGCGGATAGAGGAAATGCGTCCCAGGAGGTCACCCCCCTGGTTCGTATCGACCAGGCTGATGAGACCATAGCCAATCTCGATCTCAAAGGGGTCGGGGTGCA
Organism: Fidelibacterota bacterium; assembly: GCA_030640955.1. GTDB lineage: Bacteria > Fidelibacterota > Marinisomatia > SCGC-AAA003-L08 > TS1B11 > DAOWIJ01. The sequence continues at coordinate 18,101 of DAOWIJ010000065.1, read as the reverse complement.
GGAAGGATTCTATTCTTTCCTCCGGTATTTCCACTTTGGCTTCTTCAGCCTCTTTAATTTTTTGTTCTTCCAGTACCTTAGCCCTGGATTTAATATATCCTGCCCCAGCCAGCATAATCGCCAACACAAAAAACGGCAGGAACGGCATGCCCGGGATCAGACCGATCAAGGAAAGGACACCAGCTGAGATATAAATAGCGACAGGCTGATCGGAAATCTGGGAGGCAACGTCCCGTCCCAGGTCTGATTCGGAGGTGGAACGGGTGACAATCAGACCGGCAGCCGTGGAAATAATCAGCGCCGGTATCTGTGCAACCAGGCCGTCACCAACTGTCAGTAGTGTGTATTTCCTGGCGGCATCACCTAAGGTCATTCCCACCTGCAACGTACCGATTACCAGGCCGCCAATAATATTGATACCGGTGATCAGCAAGGCCGCGATGGCGTCACCGCGGACAAACTTGGCGGCACCATCCATGGCTCCGTAAAAATCGGCCTCAACGGATATTTCACGACGCCGCGCCCGGGCCTCATTCTCATCAACAAGACCCGAGTTCAGGTCCGCATCGATGGCCATCTGCTTACCCGGCATGGCGTCCAGTGTGAAGCGGGCCGTCACTTCGGCGATTCTGGTGGCGCCTTTAGTGATGACCAGGAAATTGATCAGGACCAGTATCAGGAATATGATGAAGCCGACAACGTAGTTTCCAGCAACAACAAAGCTGCCGAAGCCCTGAATGATCTCACCGGCATAACCACGCCCGAGGATTAAACGGGTGGTTGCCACATTAAGGGCCAACCGGAACAGGGTAACGATCAGCAGAAGACTGGGGAAAACGGCAAAATCAAGTGGCCTGATAATGTAGAGGGCCACGAAAAGAATGACCAGACCGCCCAGGATATTCATGGCGAGAAACACGTCCATAAGGAAGGTGGGCAGGGGAACGAGCATCACACCCAGGATCGTGACGATCATGGCGCCCAATCCAATGTCTGCTATGCGTATGCCTCGCATCTGTTCTTAACCTGTTAATTCGTGCATTTTGTCCATCGTCAAATCAAGCCGCGCCGTATTCTTCCCAGAACAGTTCCGCCAGAAGTTCTGCCACTGCCCGGTAGTAATCATCGGGAATAGCCGAACCAACTTCACAACTTTTGAACAGGGCCCTGGCCAGGGCTGGCCGTTCCTTGATCGGCACACCATTTTCAGCCGCAATGACCTTAATCCGTTCGGCGATCTTACGCTGACCCTTGGCCACCACTATGGGAGCTTCCAGGCCATCGGTCTCGCCGTAGCGCAGCGCCACCGCCACATGAGTCGGGTTGGTCACAACTACCGTTGCACGTGGCACCTCGGCCATCATGCGGTTGCGGCTCATTTCCCGCTGCATGGCCCTGATTCGAGCCCGCACTTCCGGGCTACCTTCAGACTGTTTTGACTCGTCCTTCACTTCCTGCTTGCTCATACGCAATTTGCGCTTGTACTCCCAACGTTGGAAGGCGTAGTCAGCTATAGCCATAACCATGAAGGCAATCCCCACGTAGACACCGATCTTGAACAGATCAGTAGCAAGAAATCCGATGGTCTGCATGGGTGTCATATAAGCTAAAAATGGATAGTCTTTTACCCTTTCAGCCAGATAGACATAAATAATCGTGCCAATCAGTACCATCTTAAGGATTCCCTTAATCAACTCGGCCAGGCCTTTCGACGAGAAAATTCGCTTCAGACCGTTGATGGGACTTGCGCGTTCCCATTTGGGCGCGATAGCTTTGGGGGCAAAAATTACCCCTACCTGTAAATAATTCACCAATAGCGCCATGACCAGTACCAGTGTCAGAATGGGACCGGCGACACCCAGGCCACGCATCATTATCCACTGTATCAGTGCCGGCAGGTTGCGGGGATTAATATTGATGGTCTCCAGCGACATATAGGTGTCTTTGATGACTACCGCCAGCCGGGAGATGAACGTCTCGCCTACAAAATAGAAAAATATCACCGCGGAAAGCAGAATGACTGCCGAATTGAGCTCCATACTCTTGGCAACCTCGCCACGCTCCCTGGCTTCCTGCAGGTGTTTCGGGGTCGCTTCTTCGGTGCGGTCTTGTGCCGGTCGTTCCGCCATTTTTTTACCCCATGGTTACCAGCAGGTTCATAAGGTAGTTCCGGAATTCATCGAACATGGTGGAGAACACGGCCTGGAACAGTTGCAGTGAGACTACCAGCGAAAAAACTCCGACCAGCAGTTTCAGCGGTAGTGCCACAAAAAATATCTGAAATTTGGGCATGGCACGGGCCATCACCGCAATTCCGACATCCATCATCAGAGTCAGGATCAACGCCGGAGCTGCTAACCGCAACGCCACCTGGAACATATCAGCGGACCCGGTGACAAGGGTCTGACCGGTAGCAGCCGTCAACGCGGCTCCGCCCATAGGTACAACCTGGTAATTTTCGATCAGAAATGAGATGAGAAACAGATGGCCATCCAATACCACAAAAAGTAAAATGGCAACCAGGGCCCAGAACTGACCAACCATCGATTGCGGTGCGGCAGTTATTGGGTCAACCAGATCAGCGATGGCAAAGCCCATCTGACGACCAGCGAAAGTACCCGCTATTGAAAACGCTTCAAACAGGAATTTCGAGCCGAAACCGATCACCAGCCCCACTGCTGTTTCGGTAGCCAAGGCCAAAGTCAGCTGAGCCAGGCCCCAATCGCGACCCAGATTCTCGGTGCCGATAATCGGTAGAATGGAAAAAGCTAGAACAAGTGTAAAGGCGATTTTAGCACGGTTGGGCACGGCGGGCGAACCCAGGAAAGGGAAAGCGTAGACCATGGCGCCAATCCGGGTAAGAGCCAGCATGAATGGTATCGCCCACCCGCTGAGCAGATCATATAGATCGAGTGTCACAACCCTAATTGGGCAATATGGTCAAAAACTAATAGAGCATACCGCAGAACAATATCCAACATCCACGGTATCAGCAAAAGTATGACCATGCCCACCACCGCTATTTTGGGAATGAAAGTAAGGGTGATCTCCTGGATGGAGGTCACCGCCTGGAATAAACCTACCAAGACCCCGACCAGCAGGGCGCTGCCCAGGATCGGGAACAGAATATACAGGGCGGTAAGCAGCGTTTGATGACTTATGAATACAACAAAATCGGTTGTCATCTCAGCGTAATCCATTTATTATTGATTCAACCACCAGGTACCAGCCATCCACCAGCACGAACAAGAGAATCTTAAAAGGCATTGATATCATCACCGGTGGTAACATCATCATACCCATTGACATGAGTACAGCCGCCACCACCATATCAATTAACAGCATGGGCAGGTAAAGCATAAAGCCGATCTGGAAGGCCACCCGGAGTTCGGAGATCATGAAAGCCGGTATGACGATGGACATGGAAAGGGCCTCAGGCGAGGTTGGCCGGGTCTCACTGAAATAGCTAGCAAAAAGTTCCAATTCTTTTTCTCTGGTATGATCCAGCATAAAGCTTTTCATCGGTTGAACCGCGTTCTGCAGCGCCACTTCCTGTTCGATCTGGTCATCCAGGTAGGGTTGCAGGGCGTTGCTGTTGACCTCCTTAAAGACCGGGCTCATGACAAAATAAGTAAGAAACAACGCCAGACTGATCAGGATCTGGTTGGAAGGGGTATTCTGGGTACCGATGGCCTGCCGCAGAAAGTGGAAAATGACTACGATCCTGGTAAAGGCGGTCGTCATGACCAGTATTGACGGGGCCAGGGCCAGAACGGTCATCAATAGAACGATCTGGATCGTCGTGCCAAGCTGGGCGGGAGCCGTGGTCGAATCGACTGATAAACTAATGCTGGGCAGACCAGTGGTCTGGGCCAGGATGAGACCCGGAATACCGCATAGTGCCAGCAGACTGAGTATTTTAATTGTGGTCCTCGAACGCATCAGATACCTGATTTAACCAGTTCGCCAAACTCGGCTGTATCGTCAAGTTCTTCACCGGTTGACAGGTCACATATAAGGTTGATATTTTGATCCGTGACACCAATGAGCAGATCGCGGTCACGTACATTTACCATCACAAGGGATTGTTTGGGATTGAGATATTTCCGGCCTATGATTTTGATATTGGAATCCGGGACCTGCCCCAGTTTGCCACCCCAGTATTTTTTCATGGTCCGGGCCCCAATTAGAATCATGGCCAGCAGAATGGCGGTAACGGTCACCGTCTTCCACAGGGCTGAGGTCAGATCGTCGGCAGTCGAAGGAGCGGGCAAATCCTGGTCTTGGCTGCCGGCAACGGCTTCAACGGCCGGAGCTGGCTGGGACCTATCCTCAATCGCCCTGCTGCGCATACTGATTCCGATGATAAGTAAGGTAACCGCAACGGTCAGAGCGAGTATTTTGGCAAGGCTATACTTTTCCTTGGAGATCATCCCTTACCCAGGCTGCGGATGCGATCCTTGGGATCGATAAGGTGGGTGAGGCGCACACCGAAATGATCCTCAACCACTACCACTTCGCCTTCAGCGAGTTTCCGTCCGTTTACCAGGATATCGACGGGTTCGCCGGCCAGTTTATTGAGTTCCACAACGGAGCCTTTGCCAAGCCTGAGGATATCCTCGACCAGCATCACTTTGCGTCCTAGCTCAACGGTTACATCCAGCTCCACATCCAGGAGCATATCGATTTTGCGGCCCTTGCCGTTGCTGGGACTCTGCTGGGCGAACTCATCAAATTGTACCGGGCTGGCTTCCACAGTTTCTTCTATGCCAACGTCTACTTCGGGTATTTCCTCTCCAAAGATATCATCAATGTCCCCACCTGCAGGCTCTTCACCTGTAATATCGTCGAAGGCGCTTTCCTCCTGCAGTCCTTCCTCCTCGTCGGGCTGCATCTCGGCCTCAAGTGCCCCAAACGCATCATCGGCCTCGAGACTGGTGAGTTCATCATCGCCGGCATCTGCTACTTCACCGGCTGGTTCTTCAGCACCCTCCTCCGCTGCTTCCGCCTCAGCTGTTGGCGCGCCTTCCTCGGCAGTCTCTGTTTCCACTGCCGGATCATCTTCGGACGCTGCCTCACCCGGAATAATATGGGTTACTTTATATTGTTCCTCGACATCACCGCGGGTGAACTGATATTCAGCCACCAGACCAGCTCCAGGGAGCGTCAGGTCGTCCGATGCAGCAATCTCAGAAATAGCAATTTCGCCCGGGGTAAACGCTGAGTCCTCTCCATCGAAGGCGGCTTGCAACTGCCCAAGGATCTGACCAGCTGTCTCCTTGACGGCATCAAGGTGCTCCTCAGCAACTTCCTCCGGTGGATCACCACCTACCATCCAGCTGAAGATGTGACCAGCCAGCGACCGCTCTACCAGTATAATATGCTCGTATTGCTCTTTCCCGGCTGTACTCACAGTCACGCTCAACAGCGGATATTCCAGGCCAGGGGCGTAGTCGGCTCCCAGTTCGGCTGGCGTTCCGGCCGTAACCTTGACCTCACCTTGTAAAGCTTGACCGCTGGCTTGTCCCAGTGCTTCGAGCATTTCCTGGGCCAGGGCTTGGTAATTCTGGTTTAATTCTTCATACTTCATTGGTATGTTCCTCTTGAATCACATCGGTTATCAGAACGGCTCGATACTTCTCCTGCCGCCCGATCAAACCTTTGAATGTTGGCTTCTCCCTCACAAAAATCGTATTCTCCTCGTTGGGTTTGGAATCCAGCAGTAGCAGATCCCCTACCTGGAGACTTATAAAATCCTGTATCGAGATCGATGTCTCTCCTACCGTTGCCCGTACTTCAGACGCCATTTTTTTAATCTGTTTGCCCACGATAGCTCGCTCTTCTTTAGTTGCTTCCCCTACGCCAAATTGCAGTTTTTCCTGAATCTCCGGATGGCCCACCATCTCTGCAAGCCAGCGGTACGGATAACAGAAATTCATCAGAGTCTTGTTGTCATGGATCTTCACCTGCAGCGATATAACCACCACCGGCTCCGCTGAGGGAATGATTTGAACGAACTCCGGATTGCTCTCGAATCTGGTAATGGTGGCTCTTAACTGGGTGACGGGACTCCAGACATTGGCGACTTCGCTGGCAGCCCGGTCAATTACTTTGCGCATTATGCGCTGTTCGATAGCAGAGATCGGTCTGGACGTGGCGGCTGTGAAGATGCCTTTGCCACCAAACAATTTTTCCACTATGAAGATAACCAGCCCCGGCGCCAGCTCCAGGATTGTCTGGCCTTCCGGATTTTCCATGGTGAGTACATACAAGCAACCAGGAGGCGCAATGGACATCACAAACTCTGAATACAGGAGCTGATCGATTGCCAGCAATTCGATTTCCACTATCATGCGTAGCTGAGCTGAAAGAAAAACGCCAAAGTTTCGGGCGAAATTCTCATGGATATTCTCCAGCATGCGCATCTGTTCCTTGGAAATAAGGTTCGGATGCTTGAAGTCATAGAGGACTATTCTTTTAGCTGGCCCCCCGCCTTCGATAGACTCTAGCTCGCTGGACTCCTCCGAGACAGTCGAAAGTAGAGCATCAATTTCATCCTGACTGAGTATCTTGGCCACAGTCTTCTCCTTACTGAATCAGAAATTTGTTGAAAAAGACCGTATCAACCTCGCCGTTTTCCAACAATCCGTTGATTATTCCCCGTATCGTATCTTTGGCCGTATAAAGGAATTCTCGGGTAGACAATTCGGTTACGGAGCGGCCTCCAAAATAGTTGATCAGAGCGTCCCTGATCTGATATTCCTTGGCCGTCATTTCCTGCTGAGCTTCCTGGTACTTGGTCTCCACAATAATATCAAAGGTTACAAACCTCCGTCCCCGAGACCCGGCCGCGTTGGCGACAACACCCTCTATCGCGTGTGAAATCACAGGCACCTTTTTCAATTTTTTCTTCTTTTCATCCTTTTCAAGCTTTTCACGATCCACGTTTTCCTTAATCGCTCTGACTTTTTCACCGATCCGGTCCAGGCCTGTCAGTTTCGGCACAATCACTCTCTGTGTCAGAATAAAAGCGCCCAAGCCCATCAAGATTATAACCAGCAATAGCAGGGACCACTTGAGGTATGGAAACGGGGGCTTATTTCCTTCGCCAGCAAAGTCTCCCTCTTTCATCACATCTTGTGTTTCCTGATCACCAACTTCACTCATATCCCTGGTCACTCCAACTTATGTATAACTCTACCCGACGATTTAAGGCCCTGCCGGCAGCAGTGCTGTTGGGGCCAAGGGGGATGTACTCACTATGTCCCACGGCTGCTAACTGCTCAGCTGGTACTCCTTCTTTCTGCAAAACCCGTACCACAGATACCGCTCTAGCTGTTGACAATTCCCAATTAGAGGAGAATTCAACATTATTGATGGGCAAATTATCGGTATGTCCTTCCACCCATACTTGGTCGGTCTTACCCACTATGGATTGTACGATCCCCCGCAATACCAGACGAGCCTCAGGTTTAAGATTTGCTCTCCCGGGGTCGAAAAGCAGTTCATCCCCTAATCGTACTACGACCTGACCGGGGCCCACCACTTCCATGGACGCCACTTCCTGGAGAACCACATCCTCAAACAACTCGGCAATGGCATCCAGGCTACGCAATAAATCGATCTGGTCTTCGTTGAGACCGGTTGTGCCGATGGCCATAGACTCCTCACCGATAACACTGATATTTTTTTCTAAAACACCCAACGCAGCCTGCAAGGAATACGATGCCTGGAGAAATTTACGTTCGTTGATCGTTGACATGGCGAACATGAGAACAAAGAAAGTAAGCAGCAAAGTGACCATATCACCATACGTGGTCAGCCAGAACGGCGCTTTGGGTCCCTCGATTATTTCAGGTGGTTTCAGGGCCATAGTCTAACCGCCTTATCACGTGGTAGCGCCGCCTTCCTCTTCCGATACACGAAGGTGGGGCGGCATGTAATTCATTAGTTTTCGTTCAAGATTCTTGGGGTGTATGCCTTTCTGAATCGCCAGCACTCCCTCAATTACCATGGTTCTGCCATGGACTTCCTGCCTCGACTTAGTGCCCAACTTAACCGCCATGGGCAGATATACCAGATTCCCCAGAATCGACCCATAGAAAGTAGTGATAAGCGCAATCGCCATAGCCGGGCCAATAGTAGAGGGATCATCCAGTGAACGCAGCATCTGGATCAAGCCGATAAGCGTTCCGATCATTCCAAAAGCGGGGGCATAGGCGCCTGCCGAGTTAAAAATACTTTGGCCAACCGCATGCCGTGCCAGCAGCGATTGCAGGTCGGTCTCCATAATATCCCTGATAGTGTCCGGTTCGGTTCCGTCCACTGCCATTTCCAACCCCGAGCGCATAAACGGATCCTCAACTTCTTTCATGGCACGATCCAGGGCCAGGATACCATCGCGACGCGCCATCTGTGAAAGCTCGACGAATTTTTGCACCGCATCAAGTTCTTTCGTTTCCTGCTTGCGAAATGTTTTGGCCGCTACTTTAAATGCCGATACAATCTGTTCCATGGGAAAGGCCACCAGGGTTGCCGCAGTTGAACCTCCGAAGACAACCATCATCGATGGAAAGTCTAAAAAGGCCAGGGCGCCCTCGCGGCTCATTATGGTAGCTATGATCAGTCCAAAACCGGCGACGATTCCTGCTATGGTGGCAAAATCCAATCTGGCTCCTTCGTAAGTTTAATCTCTCGCGGAATTACCGCCCCACCCCTAAACCAGGCGGGGCGGTGTTCCGTCATTCCTTCATGAAGGCATCATGCGAACATTATCGCTTGAGCCTCATGGTTTCATCGAGTATCTGGTCGGCAGTAGTTACCACGCGCGCATTGGCCTGGAAGCCGCGCTGGGTGGTAATCATGTCAGTAAACTGTCTCACCAGATCCACATTGGACGTCTCCAGTGACCCGGATATTACGGCCGATGTGAACTGCTCACCGGCTTTCCCGATGATGGGATTGCCGGACCCTGAGGTCGTATCGAACAGCCCACTGTCTGCCCGCAGCAGACCTGCCGGATTGGAGAACTCCGCCAGAGCGATCTGCGCCAGCGTCAGGTTCTCCTCATTCGAGAATACACCGGTAATAACACCGTCCGTATCAATGGCGAACCTTAACAGATCACCCAGGGGACGCCCGTCAACCTCACGGAAGATTACCGTGGGATCTGAAGCGTATTGCGTCACCCCGCCGATGCCGCCTTCACCCTGTACATTCATCTGCACCGTGAAGTTGCCGGCGCTATTTCCCGGGTCGATGGTGACACCAGTGGCGGCGCCATCAACACCAAAGGAAACTACCTGGCCGTCTTCGTCAAACGTGATGGTGCCAGTGCCGCCATCCGTTATGATTTCGTCACCGGTGAACGAAGCTGCCCAGGTCCATTCGCCATCGGGTACTTCCTTGGTGAAGGTTAAGATCAGGTTGTGTGCTTCACCAAGACTGTCGTAGACTATCCGGGAGGTTGTTACCGTACCGGTAAATCCCTCCGCCGACACCTCAAAGGTGGGCAGAGCGATACCGGCGCTGGTGGCCAGCCCTAATGAAGTCTCCGAATCACCGGGCGTCACATCGGTTACTACCAACTTGCCGGCCACGACAGCCACTGTGACATCGGTCCCAAACGCGGCTTCGATAGTGGAAGCAAGATCGCCCAGAGTTGTACCATCGGTGGCATACGTAAAGGTATCAGTCACCGCCGTACCATCCTGCTTGGTGCCGATGATATTGATGACATCACCTGCAACCAGGGTCGTACTCGTCTGCGTCAGATCGTTCAACGCCGTGGCTGCTACGGCGTCACTGCCGTCTGAAGCCAGGGTGAAGGCGATCCCCGTTGCCAGCACATTCGCGACAGGCGAAAGTCCGGCGTCCAGGTTGCCAGACAACACTGCCTCGGTAGTCTCCGCCGCTGGCGACGTGAGGGTCGTATCCATATAGACCTCCTGCAAGGCAGCATACTGGTCTATTTCGCCTTCACTGTTCGCGGACCAGCCCTGCACCGCCAGACCGGTGGCGCTTACCATGAACCCCTTATCGTTGAAAAAGAAGTTCCCGGCGCGGGTGAAGCGGTTCTTTTCGCCGTCACTCACCACAAAGAACGATTTACCACGGACCGCAAGATCGGTGGCCTGTCCGGTATATTCCAGACTGCCTTGCTCAAAGTTCATATCGGTGGAACTGATGCCCACACCGAGTCCGACTTGTTTGATCTTACCGAATCCGCCACCGAAACCTTTTGACACGCCCGACAGGGCCTGCGATGAGGCTTCAGCAAACGTAACCCGGCTGGACTTGAAGCCCAGGGTTCGTACATTGGCGAGGTTGTTACCCAATACGTCCAATTGGATCGTAAAGTTCTTCAACCCTGTTACTGCTGATGTTAATGATTTCAGCATTTTATAATCCCCTTTCAGGATTTGGCTGATCACGCTTCAGTCGTTCCACGTGATCTCGGCTTCCCTGGTGGCTGCTCAGCAGCCTGGGGCCAGCCTGTAGCCGTTATTGATTAAACTATGGTTGCGCTATCGATCTGTGTAAACACATTATCGACAGCAGCATCCCTTGTGATGGCAGTGACCACCATTTTGTTCTTGACGCTCACGATAAAGGCGGTCTCATCCATGAGTATCAGGGAATTGACGCTGCCTTTCTGATCCGCCAGCTGTACACCGTGACCCAGACGAGCCAGGCTATCGGTGGTGAGCTCAATATCGCGCTCCTGAAGCCGCCCTTTTGCATGGGCTGAAAATTCCAGTCCATTGGCGGGCTTCCCTTGCGCTGCTTGATCGGTTCGGGCGGCCAGCTCGTTGGCCAATAATTGCGAGAAGTCGTTGGCCTTCTCACTACGATTGGCTCGTGAAGCTGTATCCGGCCCTTGAACCGGTTTTGACGGTTGGAGCGGTTGCAAACGGTGATTCACGTTGAGTTTTTCCAGTTCCATCTTATTCCTCCGGTAACCGGATTGACCTCACATCACCCATTGGGAACATCAGGTCTCCCACCATTAAGGTGGCGTTGCCGCCTTCATAGCTCACACCGGTGATAATTCCAGACGCAGTCTGGAGAACATCAACAGCGTCGCCATCCCCATCGGTGGCAGAGACAGAATAAGTATAGACGGCGTCAGGGGCACTAATGCCTTCATAGCTGCTGCCATCCCATACTATCTTCTGATCACCTGCTATTAGATCCGCGCTCCTGATTGTCTGAACGGCGGTGCCATTTTCATCGAAGATGATGATCTCCATTTCCTTGGCATCCTGCATTAGAGTCATATGGATATTAGCCGACCCGTTCTGCAACAATACGAGGTCCCCGGCGGCGGTCACTTCCTTACCAATCAGGCTAGCTGCCATGGTATTGTTGATCGCGCGGGTAGATAACATTGTCGCATCAAGGTTGAAGCCCATCTTGTCATCTATGCTGTTCAGGCTTTCCAGGCTGGCAAACTGTGCCATTTGCGCCGCGAATTCCTGACTTTCCATTGGTGCAAGTGGATCCTGATGTTTCAATTGCTCTACCAGTAACGTAAGAAACTGGTCTTGATCGAGAAAGCCGACCCGACGGGTCTCGCTCTCGCCAAGGGCAACATTGCTGCCACCTGTACCATTGGCTGGTGTTGTGGCATCTATCATGGAATCACTCCTTTCCTAGGCAACAAATTCCACGGTGTTATAACCGTAGTCTCTGGCGCCTTCTTCATTATTCTCAGCAGCCTGATCAGCTGCTTCTTCAGGCACGGCCGTTTCTTCAGCAGGCGCTCCCGCGGATGAGAATCCTTTTTGCTCACCGCTGTTGCCTACCGCAACTCTGACCTCTGCGAATTGCAGCCCTTGCAGGTTCAACTCCTGCTCCACGGTTGGCAGGGATTTCTGAAGCGCGTGCTGCACCTCAGTTGTCTCCACCGTTATCTGGAGGGCGGTACCCAGATTACTTTCGGTGAAAGTAACCCGGACCGTACCTAGAGTTCCACCTTGAAAGCTGAATTCGCCACTGGTCTGACCACTCCTGATCATCGACTGAAACTGATTGCTCGTCTCCCTGGCCAGCTGAGCTGGTAAGGATGGCGGCATTACAGGTGCAGCCTTGTTCGCTGGAGCAGACATTGCCGGTACTTCTGCCATGAGCGGTTGCCCGGTGGCAGCTTCAGCAGAATTGCCTGATTTGACCATACCTGCCGACTTGGCAAGTGCACCCGGATCTTCTCCCTTCAGGGAGGAGTCCGTCGGCACACTGCTTTTGCCGGTGAGGGCGTTTACAGGTTCTTTGTTTACAGCGCTGTGCTGTTCAGCCTGCGGATTGGAGCGGCGTATTGACGCTGCCTCAGATCCCGCATTTGTGATTTTAGCTGCTGAACGGCTAACATGATGCTTTCCGGTTTTGCTTTTTACTACCGGACGCGCGTCTTTTGCCGGCGCTGTCTTAACTTGTTCCTGTTTCCCTGGTATATTGGTAGTCACGCCATTACCAGATACTCTTTCGCCGGTCATAGCCACTTCAATTGGCACTTTGGCATTCAGGACCGAGCCTACCGGCTCTTTGGGCAACGGTAGATCAACGGTCCGGGACACCTTGGCGCCGCTCGTTTCAGCTTGCTGGTCGATTTGTATCTGTTTCGCCGGCCTGATTGCCTGCCGTGTACTTTTCACCTGAGACAAGCCGGCTTTCGAGGTATCGGCGCCTGCAGTTTTGGCTACCCGCTTCAAGACGTTTGAAGCGAGTCGGCCTTCGCTGATGGCGTCGGCATGCAAGCGTGTTGCGCGCCGAACCGTACCAATCCTGGCTTTCAGGTCTGTTTGTACCGGACTGCCCATTGGGACAGTCTTATTCAGTTCCATGCCCATCGAGTTTGCACGAATGACCGGTTGATCCGGTCTCCCGCTGGACTTGATGGCCGGGGAAGTCTGCGGCTTGACAGGCTCGGTCATTATGACTTTGCCATTTTTCACCTCAGACACATTGGCATTCTTCATCCAGTTGACAGCATTTTGTACGTTGCGCACCCTATTAGCTGGAGCGCCAGTACTCAACTGCACTGAACTTTTGCCGGCGATATCCCCCTGATCAACCTTCTTGGAGCCAACGGCAGCGTCAACTGCAGTGGTTTTGTCGGCTAATCCAGGATATTGGCGTATGTTTGTAGCCGCACTCCGCACTTTACTCGATATAGTAGCATCACCCTGAGGTAAGGCGGCGCCTTCTTTAGTTGGCTGAGGTTTAACTACCGTATTGGCAGCAGGCTCAACCGCTTTGAGGTTACCGCTTCTCTTCTGGCCGAAGTCAGTGCCGATAGCCGAATCTTTTGGCAGATTGGCTTCAGAACTGCCCGCGGCCGGTGATGATCCTTTGGCCGAGACCGTCGAACTGATACCAGCCTTACGGTTGACTTTCACTACCTCGCCACCACCTTTTTCCGTGGTGATTTTGGCGGCTTCACTCCCCACCTGCGTACCAGCTGGTCGGTTGACTTTCACTGCCTCGCCACCACCTTTTTCCGTGGTGATTTTGGCGGCTTCACTCCCCACCTGCGTACCAGCTGTTCGGTTGACTTTCACTGCCTCGCCACCACCTTTTTCCGTGGTGATTTTGGCAGCTTCACTCCCCTCCTGTGTACCAGGTGGTTTCGTACGGATCTTGCTACCTGCGCTATTGGCCGTTACAAGGCTTTCTACCTCACCGCTGTCATTCCGTGCGGTGATTTTGGCGGAATTACCTGTAACGCTGGTACCATTAGCTTCCTTGGGTATTGTACGGATACTGCTTTCAGTTTGTTTAGCAGCCGTACTTACGCGACGGGCTGTAGCCGGCACACCATTTTGGGAGATGGCTGCTTTGCCAGGTGTGGTGGTCTTATTACTCTCACTGGCCACTTTGGTGACAGCAGGTATTACTCGCGATCCAACCTTGCCTTGATAGGGCCCGGCTTTTTGATCGAGAGGTACTTGCGCCTTAACCTGCGAGGAGAAAGACCTTCCTCCAGCCTTTTGCGTTGGCGATTGCTGAGCTGCCACCGAGACCTTGGCCCCAGGAATTTTATCCTGGATAACACGAGTGCCGACGCTTTCGGCTTTAGCACCGTTAAGATGTATACCGGAAATGCCGGTTCCTTTGGGAACCGACTGTGCCTTGGGCACATTTCCAGTTATTGCCTTGACGGTTTGCCGAACAGCAGTAGCACTCCTGAGTATACCGGGTCCGGTATTGTCAGATTTCGCCTTGTTGCTGCTAAACGGGGAAACAGGAATTGAAGAACCTGTGGGGCTCTCGGCCTTCGCTGAAATTTCAGCGGTGGCTTGCTCCGTGGCCGTTATTGCGATTGGCAGGTTAGATCCCGCCACAATACCGGCCGGGCTGAGCCAAGTTGCCTCACCAGCCTGCGGGGAAGGATTACCCTTCCCGGCCTGTGTCTGCCGCCTGGTCAGGCGGCCGAGCACAATGGGCTTTTGAGTTACTTGCTGACCCAGAGTTCGCTTGCCCCTCATTTTGGCGAAATCACCGGTAAACTTGCCAGGTTTCTGTTGCCCCTTTAGCTGAGCTAACAGGGCACCTATGCCACTCCCCTTGGGAGCCTTACCAGCTTTACCAAGACCCGACAGTATTGCTGCCAGGTTTGAGGGTGCAGTAGCGAGCTGCTGAGCCACGCCACTGTTCTTCATTCATTACCTTTCTGTGTTACGATCCTGTCGGTCATGGACGCGGCGCGTTCGTCGCCGAGTGCTGTCAACAGGAACTTCCGTCGTTTGTTGGAGGTCTGCTTGTAGATGTCCAGAACCACCTTATCATTCAACCGGGCCACGATGGGGGTAAGCTCCTCCACTGACATGGTTGCAAAGGTCCTGGCCATCTGTTGTGCGTTCACTCCAACTGTTTGCAGGTCGGCGATTGCCGTCTCCCTGCTTTGCACCTGGTCATCCAGGGTTTTGATTGTGGCTTCCTTGAACGCCAGTAATTCCTGGAGACTATCCAGTTGGGCGTTTCTTTGGTCCACTTCGGAATCCAAAAACTGTGTTTCCGCAGTCAATGAATCCCGCTCCTGGGTAACCACGAGCAATTCTTTCCGAGGCACCAATGGAATAGTGCCATCCTCACCCAACTCCGTCAAGTCGGGCTCTTCGCTGTAAAATATGATCGCGACGCTGAAAACAACTACAAGGATAAAAAACAGCATCAGCGCGCCCAAAACCGCTATTACGATGTTCTTCATGAATTAACCGTATTTTTATTAGCTAAATATTGTCTGGCCGCCACCTCGTCATTAATAATCTGGTCCCGATGGGACTCTTCCAATTGGGCTCGCAACAGATGGCGTGTCTTTAGTTTTTCAAGGATTCTCTTATCCACGACGGCTTTTTCTACAACGGTTCTTTGCCGTGCAACTTCGTCCGTTGCTTGTCGTACCTCGCTAAGTCCGGCCTGTAATTCGGCATTGAGCTGCTGCGTATACCAGACCAGTACCTGCAGGTCACGTGAACTCAGGCCCTCATGCTCCAGTAGTAAGAATGGCTCATCCTTTTTGAGGTGTGTTTGTTTCACCAGTCGCAGGTTATCCAGAAGATCCTGCCGCCGCCGGTGTTCGTCTTCCAGATTGCGTAAATCAACGGCCTTCAACTGCAATTGCAGTTCCCTCACATTCAGCAACCGCTCATGCCTGAATACTTCAGCCATTGGCTTGCTCCATCACCTGGCAGAGCTTGGCCAGATCTTCATGGGCTTCGGCGAAGCCGTTTTTTTCGTCTACCTCCTGGCGCAGATAGGCATTGATCAGATCAATATTCGCGATGGCAAAATCAATTTTGGGATTAGAGCCGGGGCTATACGCCCCGATATTGATAAGATCTTCCGCGTCCCGATACACGGACAGTACTTCGATGACTTTCTGCACATTCTTTTTCTGTTCATCATTGGTTATCCCCAACCGCAATCGACTCACACTGGCTAATATATCAACGGCCGGGTACTGGCCTCTGTTGGCCAGGTCCCTGGAAAGTACGATATGACCATCCAGTATGGAGCGGGCGGCGTCGGCGATGGGGTCATTCAGATCATCGCTTTCCACCAGTACGGCGAATAGCCCGGTAATGCTTGCGGCCGAATCGGTACCTGCCCGTTCCAGCAGTTTAGGCAGCTGGGCAAAAACTGATGGTGTATATCCCTTGGTGGTAGGTGGTTCGCCAATTGCCAGACCGATCTCCCGTTGGGCCATGGAAATCCTGGTCAAGGAATCCATCATGAACATCACATCCTTGCCCGCGTCACGAAAGTATTCCGCAATCGCCATGGCCAGATGGGCTGCTTTCACCCTGATCTGTGCCGCCTGATCTGAAGTAGCCACCACAACCACCGACTTCTTCAAAGCTCCCTCGCCCAGGTCCCGTTCAATAAATTCACGAACTTCGCGTCCCCGTTCACCGATCAGGCCGATCACATTTACAGTGGCATCCGTATGTCTCGCCATCATCCCGAGTAGAACACTCTTACCGACACCGGACCCCGAAAATATGCCCACCCGCTGTCCTTTGCCCAGGGTCAGGAGGCCATCAATGGACCGGATACCGGTGGAGAAAGGTTCGGATATGATTTTTCGCTCCAGGGCGTCGGGGGGAGTACTGTGCACCGGTTGCAGCTTTTCGGTATGAATAGGGCCTTTGCCATCAAGAGGCTGGCCCATTCCATCGATAACCCGGCCCAGCAGCTGCATACCTACAGACACGGCCAGCGGTTCCGCTGAAAGCACCACCCGGTTCCCGATTGCTACCCCCACGGTCGATTCCAGGGGCATCAACAGCGTGCGGCCCTCACGAAATCCCATGACCTCCGCCCTGATAGGGCTGCCCTGCTCAATATCTATAGTGCAAATATCACCCACCGAGCTGTGTGGACAGCTGGCTTCCACCACCATGCCCACTACCTGGGTCACGCGGCCATCGACGCGATGGCCACTGACGCCTTCCAGGCGTTCGAGCCGTTCGGTTAGCTGGGGATAGATATGGTCGGATAGCGTCACGCCAGGTCCTTTGCCAGTTTGGCCAATTGTATATCGTAGCGCCCATCAATCACGTGTTCCGGTGTTTCCACGCTGCACTCGCCAGGTACCAGTTTGGCATCCGCCACAAAGCGGAGTTTTTCGGGCGTTGGGTAATCCAGTTGTTCGCCGACGTCCGGCGCCTGGAATATCTCCATATCAGCAGGAGCCACATAGACCGTTACGCTGGTGGCATGCAGCACCTCCTTCAGGAATGTGCTTAAACTTGTTTTAATTGACTGAGTTCTGAGCTCGTCCGGGAGGGGCGCCCGGAGGATTTTCTCAGCAATATTGAAGCTCATACGCAGCAGGGGCTCCTCCATTAATTCCAAGGCCTGACCGACCCCAGTTTCGAGTCGTTGTGCCAGGTCCTGTACTTGCCGCGCATGAGCTTCTAATGCTTGCTCATGCTTCTCTTTCTCAGCTGCCAGACCATCCTCAAATCCTAAATTATAGGATTCTTCTCTGGTCTTTTGGATTTCCCCGTCCAGATCTTTAGCCATCTTCTGTAGCCGGGCGATTTTACGCTCCTGGAGTTGTGCCCGGGCTTTGGCATCCGGCTCAGTATCCTTGGTACTCGTTTTTACCCATAAACCCTGGACAGGCTGGTTAAGGTTTAATGTTGAACTGGTAGCCATTATTCAATAATCTCTTCAGCCGCTTCGCCTCTGGAGATGGTTATCTCACCGGCCTCATCCAAGCGCCTGACGATTTCCAGGATACCGGCCTGGGCCTCATCCACTTCACGTACCCTGACAGGACCCAGGTATTCCAACTCATCCTTGAGCATGCCGGCGGCACGATCGGACATGTTGGAGTAGATCTTGTCTTTCAGTTCATCGCTGGTGGCTTTCATGGCCAGCGCCAAAGTCTTGGAATCGACCTCTTTGACGATCTTCTGAATGTTGTCGTCAGCCATATTGGCTATATCCTCGAACAGGAACATCAGATTGGTAACTTCCAGGGCCAGTTCGGGGTCCCGTTCGCGGAGATGATCCAAAATACCCTTTTCCGCCGAGCGGCTGGCATTATTCAGGATTTCGGCCACCGCATTGACACCACCGGTGGTACGCAT
>DAOWIJ010000253.1 GCA_030640955.1 Fidelibacterota bacterium | reverse complement strand
GGTGCGCCGCCGACAACCACAAGTATGGACAGCAATCTCAATGATATTGCCCTCGTAGGGAATCCCAATGTAGGCAAATCAGTAGTTTTTGGTTACCTCACGGGCCGCTATGTGATCGTTTCAAATTATCCCGGCACAACCGTAGAAGTTTCCCGGGGCCGTTTACAGGGCGATCGCGGTTCCTGGGAAGTTATCGATACACCAGGCGTCAACAACTTTATCCCCAGCAGTGAGGATGAGGTTGTGACGCGCAATATCCTGATGGGCAAACAACCTGCTCGTATCCTCCAGGTGATTGATGCTAAAAACCTCAAACGTGGTCTTCTTCTGTCCCTGCAGCTGGCTGAAATGGGTCGGCCTTATGTCGTCTGCCTGAATATGTCGGACGAGGCGCGTGACCGGGGTATCACCTTCGATATTGCCCAGCTCTCCAGGACCCTGGGTGTTCCCGTTATTGAAACCATCGCGACACAGAAAGTAGGCCTGGATCAAGTAACGAAATTAGTGGTCGAAGAACCCGCGCCGCCTGCCCCCAGTGCCATTGATTATCCCGATAAAATACGCGCGGCGCTGGAGCTGGTAATGCCCTTATTGCCGCAAAGCGGGATAGCGCCTCAGGCACTGGCCTTAATGGTTCTCACCGGTGATGCAACGTTGGATAAATGGCTGGACGAAAAGGTCGATTCAACAACCCGGGAATTGATCCGGAACATAGTGGAACGTACCAGGAGCGAGTTCAGCCGGAGCATGACAGTGGAAATCACCCAGGTCCGGATGCGGGCAGCTGCCCGGATTTATGCCCAGGTGGTTCACCAGCGCCAGACCAAGCTCTCCACCATGAGGCAGTGGCTGGGAAAGGCGAGTGTCCATCCGATAGGTGGAATAGCAATTGTTGGGGCCGTTTTAACGGCCATGTATTACTTCGTGGGCGTGTTTGGCGCCGGCACCCTGGTGAACTATCTGGAATCGTCAATATTCGGTAGCTACATAATCCCCTGGTTGACTATCGCTGTGGAAACAATCGTACCAACCCGGTTATTGCAGGACCTGCTGGTGGGTGAGTTTGGTCTGCTTAGCATGGCCCTGTCATATTCCATAGCCATCGTGTTGCCCATTGTGGGCACCTATTTCCTGGCCTTCGGCCTGCTGGAAGACTCGGGCTACCTGCCGCGCCTGTCAGTGATGATGAATAAGGTCTTTAATGCCATGGGACTTAATGGGAAAGCCGTACTACCCATGGTATTAGGGCTCGGCTGTGACACCATGGCCACCATGACAACCCGCATGCTGGACAGCCGCAAGGAGCGCATAATTGTTACCTTGCTGCTGGCCCTGGCCGTGCCGTGCTCCGCCCAGCTGGGCGTAATACTGGGCATGCTGCAGGGGATTTCGTTTTCCGCGTCGATGGTGTGGTTAATGGTTGTAATTCTCACAATTTTTCTGGTGGGTTATCTGGCCGCCAGGGTTTTACCGGGCCACAGCTCGGACTTTGTACTTGAACTGCCGCCCCTCAGGAGGCCGTTGTTGGGTAATATCCTGATCAAAACACTGGCCCGTCTGGAATGGTATTTAAAAGAAGCCGTACCACTGTTTTTTTTGGGCACCTTCATACTCTTTATCATGGACCGTCTGGCACTGCTTACCCTGACCGAACAGTTTGCCGCGCCGGTCGTTCAGGGATTACTGGGCCTGCCGGCCGAAGCCACCAGTGCGTTCATCATGGGTTTCCTGCGCCGGGACTATGGGGCGGCCGGCTTGTTCATGCTGGCCAGGGATGGGCAACTCGATGCCATTCAGATAGTGGTGAGTCTGGTTGTGATCACCCTGTTCATGCCCTGCATCGCCAACTTTTTTATGATTATTAAAGAGCAGGGACTCAAAATTGCTTTGGCCATGGCGGCCTTTATCCTGCCGTTTGCCCTGGTTGTGGGGGGAGCAGTAAACTGGATTCTGAGAATATTTAAGGTTACCTTCTGATGGTCGATTGCCCCCTTTGTGGATATGAGTTTAATGCTGAGAGTGACAACTGCCACACCAGTTGCCCTTTTAACAAAGGCTGCGCTATGATTAAGTGTCCCGCCTGTGACTACGCGTTTTTAACTGAATCTAAAATAGTAAACCTTTTAAAGTCATTTTTATCCCGCAGGGAGGTAAGGAATGAAAACCGCTTCACACCTGGTAGATGAAATTCTGGAAGCCATCTGGATCGCCAGGGAAAATGACCAATCATTAATATTAGAACTTGTTGTTGATTGTCCTCACGATGTAACGGATCTGAACGTACCGGAATGTTTGATCGAGTTGGAGAGTGAGGGGCTTGTCAGGATCAGCGGTGAGAACGTGACTTTAACTGAAACTGGTGAAGACCGCGCCAGGAATATTATCAGGCGGCACCGGCTGGCCCAGCGCCTGCTCATGGATGTGCTGGATGTCTCTGAAAAGGAAAGTGAGGAGATGGCCTGCCGGTTTGAGCACATTCTGAGTGAAGAGGTGACCGATAAGGTGGATGCGTTCCTGGGCCACCCCACGGTGGATCCCAACGGCAAACCGATACCTCCCAGCGATGTGCAGCCGGAAATGGCAGATTTTATCAAACCATTGGTCCAGAGGATGACCCGTCTGGCAGTAGGGCAACGGGCCCGCGTGGCCTTCATGACACCCAGTTTCCATAAGCGCTTTGACCGTCTGGCCGCCTTTGGCATCAATCCGGGGGCGGAGCTAAGCCTGCATCAGAAAAAACCAGCCTATGTTGTCAGGGTGGGTGAGACCGAATTGGCCCTGGATGCGGATATTGCCAACGAGATTTTCG
The DNA here is from genome assembly GCA_030640955.1 of Fidelibacterota bacterium. Lineage (GTDB taxonomy): Bacteria > Fidelibacterota > Marinisomatia > SCGC-AAA003-L08 > TS1B11 > DAOWIJ01. The sequence continues at coordinate 4,732 of DAOWIJ010000253.1, read as the reverse complement.
TTCGTCCGATTGACTAGATTCAAGACTGAATCGATACTCGATGGGATCCCGCCAGAGACGGGGCTTGATATTGGATATTGGATACTGGATACTCGATACTGGATATTGGATGGGACCCCGCCAGAATGCGGGGGGAGGAGTTAACCCTTCCTGCTCGCTTGCGCGAGGTCCTTCCCTTATAAGGGAAGGATTAGAGGCGCAGCAGTGATGGGGTGTTAATTGCAGGACATTGCCACAATCTGGAACGCAGACCGTTAACGTAGCACAATCCGGCTTTCCCTCCCTTGAAAGCATGTCCCGCCGAAGGCGGGGGGAGGGACCTCACGACGTGAGAAGGGTGGGTTTTACCAGCTGCTAACCGCCGGTTTTAGAGGAGTCCCCCCGGGGGGGGAAGTAGCAGTGGCAGTGGCAGCAGCAGTGGCAGTAGCAGCTTGCCCCGCAGAAGTCGCCGCTGGCGACGGAAGCAGGGTGGCAGTCTGCCTGGCTGGGAGATCGCCACGGTCGTACCGATCCCGAAGGTTCGGTACGGTGCTCCCTTGCAATGACGTGAGGGGCGGGATTCCCCCGCAGTGACAGGTCCCCGCTCAAAATGGATATTGAATCAGGAGTATCCAGCTGCTAAACTAGGCCAGCAGCTTTGTGTTCTTTCTAACTAATTCAGGGAAGCCTGTGGAAATCAGGCGCTGCCCCGCAACTGTGACTATCGCCGAGCCGCGTACCGGCTGGCGGTAGAAGCCAGATACCTGTTAACCATTCAACCTTCGTGGGCGAGGTTCTGGTGTTCAGCATTACATTCCGCACGCCCCGAGACCTTTCCCGGGGCTTTTTTGTTTAGGCGCTATCGAAAGTCAGTGCTGCTGTTTTTACAGCTGCTCTGGGTAACGGAGTCATCTCCAGCTTTTGGCTCAAGTGCGCCTGATAGCCTGATCACCCCAAATATCAGGCACGAGCTTGCTGACAGTGCATCCATACCTACCGCGGATTACCAGGCTCCCATAGTCACGGTAACCGGTCTGCGGCGCGGGATATCGGCAATGCTTCAGCCTGACCGCCGGTCCATCAGGCCAGAAGAAACCACCGATGAGGTAGCCTGGTCGCTGGCCAGCCTCCCCGGTGTTTTCGTCCGTTCGTATGGGGGACTGGGCGATATGCGAACCCTGTCGTCCGGTGGTGGTTCTTCGGCCCATACTACCATACTCCTGGAGAATATACCCCTCAATTCACCCCAGAATGGCAGCCTTGATCTGGCCCTATTGCCCCTGAACCAGACAGGCGAGATCGAGTACCTGTCCCATGGTGGCTCATCACCCTATGGCGCTTCGGCCTTGAGCAGTATTGTCAATCTTGTGGCAAGGGAAAACGCCACCGGCATCAGCGCCGGGACCGGCAGCTTCGGCTATCGCTTTTTAGAGGGGCGGCTGGCAGCCATGTCAGATCACTACGGCCTGGCTATAGGTCAGAGCAGCTCACGAGGAGATTTTGCGTACAGATGGAACAACCGGCAGTTTCGCAGACAGAATAATCGCTACCGGCAACGCTACCTGCGCTCAAACGGCAAGTGGACCCTGGGGCCGCTCACTCAGCACGCCAGTATATGGCTGACTGACAGCGATAGGGGTATACCGGGGCAGGTCTGGGCCGTTACCCCGGATGCCAGCCAAAGTGACCTATGGGCGCTGGCAACGGTCACTACCGACTGGACAATCCTGAATACGGGCCACAGATTGCAGGTTTTCTGGCAAACCCAGCAACAGCAATATGTTGATTCAACTATCCTGATAGCCAGTGATCACAATGTCGCCATGCTTGGGTCAGGCTACGAGTTCTCGTTTAAGGTAAGTTCCAAGATCAACAGCTTGCTCCGTATTGACCTGAAACGTACGGAGCTGCGCAGTACCGATATTGACAGTACCGCGACCGGAGTTCGCCGACGGTTGCAGGCCGACCTGAGCCAGCAATTGATCTATCAGCTGGGGTCGAAGTGGGCCATTCGGCCGGTGGGCAGAGTCTCCCGGATCGCGGACGGTTCCGGCTGGATCACCGGAGACGTGGCTATTCATTATGAGTCGCCCAAGCACGATCGATTGACAAGTCTCACCTTTGTTACCGGGCGTAATTACCGCTATCCCAGTTTCAACGATCTCTATTGGCAACCTGGCGGCAATCCAAACCTCAGATCCGAAACCAGTAAATCAATAGCCGCTAAATCGACCTGGCAGCTGGGCAGTCTGCTGGTAGCGGATGTGAAGATCACACACACCGACTTTAACGATCTGATCAGATGGGTACCGGGTAGCGGCGGTCAATATCATGCCGTCAATATCCATCAGAGCGTCAGTACCAGTTGGATGGGGAGACTGTCCGGTAGTCTGCTGAAAGAACGGCTCATCTTTATGGGAGGCCTGAATTACGTGGATAGCAGGAACCGGGAGCGAGGACCAAACTACGGAAAGCCTCTGCGCTACACGCCGCAACTGACTGCCAATCTCCGTGGTGAACTTATGATCAATCCGGTAGTGCGACTGGTGCTCATGGGCCTGGGGAACTCGGGCTACATCAGCTATTACGATTACCCTTATGACCGGAAAAGGCCACCAGTCTGGACTTGGGACACACTGCTCAGGTGGCATTTTCGATTGCGCCGCGAGCCATCCATAGACCTATCCGCAACACTGGCGGTCTTGAACATCTTTGACCGGGAAATTGAAGGTATGCCCGGATACCAGGAACCGGGGCGCAGCCTCAAACTGACTATTAACGCAGAAAGGGATTAAATGAAACGTATAAGCAATTCTTGGACATCATTACTGCCGCTGGCGACCATACTGATCATGATAGCCGCATCGTGCAGTTTATTTGATGATCAGGACACAGGGGAGAATGGCGTCAATCCTGATGGCATCTACGTACTGTGTGAAGGAAATTTCGGCGGTGGCAACGCGTCTTTGTGGCACCTCGATAAAAGCTACACTGAGATGACCCCAAATATTATCGAGCATCTCACCGGTGACCCGCTGGGGGACACCGGACAGTCACTGGCTGTTGCCGGCGAGCGGCTCTACGTGGTGGTCAATGTGAGTTCGCAAATACAGGTGCTCGATCTATCCGGTGATGCTGTTTCTTACGTTAGTACTATCGATCTCACCGGCGCCGGGCCGCGGGAGATGGCCATTGGTAACAACCAGGGATATGTAACCTGCTGGAATATCCCCGGTATACTGACCATAGATCTGAACTCCCTGGCGGTTACCGATACACTGGAGCTTGCCGCCATCCCTGAGGATATTATATACCATGATGGCGCCCTGTACGTCGGTCTGATAATGAGCGCCGATTACAGCCCCGATAGTACAATTATCCGTATCGATCCGGTAAAGCAGAGTGTGACAGCAACCTATGAAGTGGGCCCGGGACCGCAGCACCTGCTGGCTGCCGACAGTGTTATTTATATATCACGCCAATGGTATGACGCCGGCTATAACTCCTATCAGGGACTCGCCGCTCTAAATCCCGTGTCCGGGACGGTAAGCACCATGGAGTGGGGTGCTGGCAATGGCGTTGATTTGTTTGTTGTCGATGAGCAGTTGTATTTAACCACAAATAGTGGCATTGTACCGGTGGCCACCGATTTAAACCCCATAACTGACGGGTCCATTGGCACGGAGATAGAGCATATTTACTCGGCGGGCACTGATGGGATCAATGTATTGGTGGGTACTGCCGATTTCAACGGTCCCGGGCAGGTGATAGTGCTATCTACTTCCGGTGAAACGCTGACGGTTTACACAGTCGGAGTAGGGCCGGGAGATTTTCTCACTTACTAAGCGTGTAAATATGCCACTGTATTTGTCAACCGGACTCCCATTGGCCTTTAAATATGGCTAACTTTCAAGTTGCTATTTATAACCGGTAAAGCAGTTTCCCGGAACGCTTAACCGGATTAATTAATGGTATTACTATGAGTATTAAATATACAGGATGTTGATCTGCAATCCTCTGGCAGTTGGTTCAGGTCCTGTAAATAGATCGAGATAATTCACAAAATACAATTCAGTTGGAGTACCGTAAATGAGCTCAACGACCGAGAAGCGTAAAGCTACCAAAGCAGCCGCAACACCATCAAAAGCATCTAACGTAACGCCCCAACCCAAGTATCCCGGTATCCCTATTACTACGAACGGCAATCAGTTCGTGGCTTATTACACCGAGGCGAGACTGGCTGAGGCGGGGATTTTCTATCCCATCACACCCAGCACCGAAATGGGTGAGAACTTCCAGTTGTCATTCGCCCTGGGCGAACTGAATGTCTTTGGCGCCAATAAGATCGCTATTGAAGCCGAAGGCGAGCACGCCGCGCAAGGTGGCGCCATAACTGCTGCGGTCACCGGCAAACGCGTGGTGAATTTCACCTCCGGCCAAGGCCTTGTCTACGGTGTTGAGCAATACTATCACGCGCCCGGCAAACTGGCTACTATGGTTGTGGAAGTGGCGGCCCGTGCGCTCACCAAACACGCCCTGAACGTTCACTGTGGCCACGATGATGTTTATGCCACCCTTGATACAGGCTGGACGGTCCTGTTTGCCAAAGACGCCCAGCAAGCTGCTGATCAGGCTCTGATCCTGCGCAAAGCAAATGAGTTGAGTCTGAATCCCGGTATCAACGCCCAGGACGGTTTCCTCACTTCCCATCTGGAGCGCACTTCGCGCATGCTGGAAGATGAACTGATCAGGG
>DAOWIJ010000151.1 GCA_030640955.1 Fidelibacterota bacterium | reverse complement strand
GTTTTGCGGCTGGAGTTCACCCAGCGTGCTGCTGGCAAGCAATCCCGTCAGCGGCTGTGCCGCCGGACCGCTGCCCTGATGCATGGGCATGCGCGGGTTCAATCGGGCGCTGCCCCCGGCCGGTGTCTGCTTCTGAAACAGCCTGGATAGGGCAATTACGCCTGTGGGCGGTTGTGAATCATGTTTGCGGATAGTCAAAACAGCGCTCCTTTCAGCTGGTCACAGTTCCAGCCAATCCTCCACCGTGGTGGCGGCCGGTTCTGTATTATGTATAGCAATCGAATCTTTACGGGGCGAGCCGTTAGCGGCGGTTACAGCCAGCCGGGGCCGCACGTGGCGGTAAAGCTGGGCCGTCTGGTCGAAACTGAAGCGGTGCTGTCGGCTATTTTCGTTGGTGGCGGGACCCGTTGCACCACCGATGATCCGCGCGGCGTCGTCCCAGCTGTCATAGCCCAGTTCGCGGGCGCCGCTGTCGGGGTCCAGCAGACCGCTGTCCACTTTCTCCCGCACCACATTCCAGGCCACCTGCTGGGCCTTGGCCTCGGTCAGGGGATCCTGGGACCATGACTTGCGGAACTGCAGGCTGATGCCCTCCACCGGAATGCCCGCCAGGGACAGGTCCAGTTGGTAGGTGCGCTCGATGCGCCGCTTCACCGGCCGCTGAAAACCCGCCGCGTGGTTCAGTAATAAATTGTAGACCACCCGGGCGTAGCTTTCGGTCTTGGAATAGGTGCGGCCGTGCATGGAAGGATCGCTGCCCAGGCCGGAGAATACCTGCTCCTCGTTCAGGCGGAACAGTTCCTGGATGCCCCGGGCGTCTGAGGTAATGTTGGTGCGCTCCACCTTGATGTCATCGCTGTACACCGCCAGCCCCTCGTGAAAGTTTTTCTTGAAGGCTTCCAGCACGCCGCTCAGGTGCTCCTGCACCCGCTGGCGGTATTCCCCGGCCGTCTCGCTCATTTCCCGGCGGGGCGGCTTCACCGCGGCGCTGATCAAGCCGAACAGACCGAATTTCTTGATCACGTACTGCAGGTTCTTTTTCATGGCGCGCTGGTCCAGGATCGGCTCCAGGGCGGCGATCATGGGCGGCTTGGCGTAGGGCGAATTCTCGATGGTCATGTGGGCCAGGTAGCGGTAGGTGACGGGGTTCAGGCGCACTTCCTGGCGGTCCACCAGCTGATAGGGCACGTATTCGTTGTGCTCCTGGCGGAAACGGATCTGGGCCGCGGGCACGATCACAACCTGGTCCACACCGGGATCGCTGCCCAGCCGCACCACGTCCTCAGACGATATGGCGCCGGTAAGGGCCACCTGCTCCAGATATTTGTTTATCAGCCCATCGATACCGGCCGTGTGGCGGGCCAGGTCCCGGGCCTTGGCGTTAAGCCGTTTGTAGGCCGTCTCCACGTTGTGACGGTCGCCCGTAATAATCAGGTCGTGGCCGGGATTGCCCAGGGCCACCCAGTTGGCCACCGCCTGGCTCATGTCGGGGTTCACCACGGCGATGCGGGTGATCTGGTCCAGGTACGAAGGGGGCAGGGTGGGTTCAATACCGTCCCAGTAGGACAGGTACGAGGCGGCCCCAGTGGTGAAGCTGTGGGTTTCCTCGCGCGATGACCGGCCCCCCGGTGGCAGGGGCGCCGGCGCCGGTTCACGGCCCAGCCGCCGTAGATAATCAATCAGTCCCATCTGATAAACCTTTGCTTATAAGGGGTTCAATTGTTTTGGCGGGATATGTGCGATGCGGTCTCATTGCGCCATGAGATTACGGTGGGGAAAAGGGGCCGTCGTTCGCCGCAAGCGTTTGGTGCGCCAGATGCGCGAAACGGCAAAAATAATTGCTTTGCGGGGGTTATTTATTGGGATTAAAAAGTGGTGATTATGGTGAGTGGATGAAAGTGGACCGGGGAGGAGTCATTATGAAGATTGGTGTAATAGAGAGAGTGGGGCTTTAGGAAGCAGGCTCTATCGATACCGCTTGATTTTAACGATAAGAATTAATAAAGAAACCAGTCTATGGGATTAGGCAGTGGCCTGTTGCGCGCGATTTGCAGGAAGATTTTCTAGCCGAAAAACTCGGCCTCATCCTTTTCAAACTTATCGATAATCTGATTTACATAGCAGGGCTCAATCTCAGAACCGCCATCGTGAGCATGGATGATTGTCACCCTGTTGGAATTACCTATTCTCTTTTTAAGCTTCTTTTTGCTGCCTCGCTTACCAGCGATCACCTCTATTCCATTCTGCTTGACGATAGTCTCTACTACTCGCCATTTCATCGGAGTTTTCCGGCCGGGCATTATTCCGATAATCTTTTTTATTAAACTAGAGTTAGGTAACGAATGCGGGTACAAATTCGCGATATTCATCCACCAGAACGGAATCTATAATTCCCTCTGCATGAACCTCAACTGCAGTAGCAATTTCTGTTTTTAATCTGGTTTCTGAAACAATCTCGTCCTTGGATAATTCGCTGTGCTTCTCCCAATAAACCTGATCAGATTTACCCTCCAGCAGGCTGAAGACCGACTTAGAGAAATCGCTCTCTCCTAGCACATCAGTTAGAATCTCAGATATATCATCACCTAATTGATTAGCCGCTTCATCAAACGAGGAGCCAATACCAATCTGATTTAGAGGAAGGCACTTGACAATATGCTGGCCATTTGAGCGAATATATAATCGTGGCATCTGTTCAAATTCGAGCGTGTGAGTAATTGGCAGTTCACCGACGCTCCCGCTGAATTTGAGGGGCATAGTAATAGCCCTGG
>DAOWIJ010000058.1 GCA_030640955.1 Fidelibacterota bacterium | reverse complement strand
GCCTTTTCTACCATACTGCTAAAAACATACATATGCAGAAACCTGCAACTACCCGATTATAATTATATTTTCGCCTCCATGCAGTGACGAATATCACAGCATTTCAACCGCCCGGTTGGGTTTCTATCTCTCTCATAAAACACCGGGTTGAGGCATTGCCTCACTTGGTTTATCGGTAAAATTTAGCGTAATTTTATATCCAATATTCAATACTGTGATAATTGTCACAATATATTCAATTTCGATAGCAATAATGCGATAATTATCGCTCGCCAAAGGGAAGAGAGATCTTGAACGGTAAAAAGGTAACAGCTGACCAGCAAACGAGACCGGTCAGCTACATAAAATCAGGCCGTTTCCAGGGAGGCGAGAAATTTAGACTTCTGGTTATGAAAGTATTCATCCCCGGGTTGCATATCTATGCACTTATCGATGATCTCGACGGCTTCCCGGATTTTTCCCAGCTTCCATAGTAATTCCGCTTCAGTATCCATTATGCCTGCCAGGGTCTCCACTTCATCCAGTGGTACTATTGATATGCCAAGCCTGGTATGCTCCAGGGCATCCTCCAGATTCAGGCCCAGTTGGGTCATGCGCCAACCGTAGCCGTTCAGCAGGGCAGAGGTAGCGTCGCCGGATTGAACGGCTCGGCGAATATACCGCTGGAAGGACTCGGCCTCAGCTACAGTGTCCCGATTCGCCCGATGAATCCATGTGATGCCGCGCAGAGCCTCCACCTCGTAGGCCCCCGAGGGATTGTTTGCCAGGTATTTATCCAGCGCGGCAGTGGTGCTATCCATCACGGCGCGCGCCTCAGCGGTCTTGAATTCACCAAGTGCATAATTGTCCATGCCCGGTCTGGATAGCAGTTTTACGCTGTACCACACCTGAAAGCCAAGGCTGTAAATTTTGGCCTTATCCAGCTTCCAGCCTAATTGAATAAAGGCAGCTACATTATGCGGATCGTCCGCAACCTGCTGGAACATGCTTTCCAGCGTATTTTCGCCTGAATCGATCCTTTTTACCTCGGCCATAAAATCTTCAGGAGGCAGATACCCGATAATACGGTCTATCTCCGTACCGTCGGGACGGGTAAAGACTACCGAGGGGTAATTGCGTACGTTGTATTTATTGGCCAAGTCAACGTCCTCGCCTTTTTCGGCGTCAACTCTCAGGCTGACCAGCTTTTCGTTGGCATAGGCAATGACACCAGGATCAATAAAAGTAACGGCATCCAGCCGTTTGCACCACATACACCGGTCGGTGTAAAAGTCCAGCATTATCATCTTGTCTCCGGCGCCATCGGCAACCCTGGCAAATGATCCGGCTTGCCAGTCCAGTGAATCCCGGACGCCGCACGCCGCCATCAAAGAGATGATAACCCCAATTCGAAAATAGCTCATAGCTTCATTCCTGAAATAATAAGGCCGAAATTAAGTCCGGCGCTACAGCCTTATACAGGTAAATGCCTAGTCTTATGACCTTAGGCATATCTGAGCGCCTTTTCATTTACGGGCAGCTAATTCCTGTTGCCAGGGAGCGCTGGCAGTGTATATTCACCGGTGTAGGAATAAGGGGGCAGTTGAATATGCATGGCATAAGCAGAATATCCGCAATTATCCTGTCACTGTTCTTGGTCTCCACCTGTGACGAGCCAAAGAAAGACGACCAGCCCAATTGGGGCAGCCTTGATTTTACCCGCATGGTGGCGCTGGGCAATTCTCTCACGGCCGGAGTTTCTGACGCCGCTTTATATGAAGCCGCGCAACTGAACAGCTTCCCCTTGCTGATTGCCAGGAAGGCAGGCGTAGGGGGCGCCTTCGAACAACCGATCATGTCAGGTAACGGCTTCAGCTGGAGCGATGATGCCGGACGCTTCTCCATCAACCCCATCAGTTTTTCATTTTCCTTCCTCGACCCGGGCCAAGAAGCCAACCGGGACCTGGATCGCCCCTACAATAATCTGGGCATACCCATGCTTACCGCCGGCCAGCTTTATACGGCAACCACCTCCGCCGAAGCTCAGAACAATCATTTCGTGGACAAAATCCTGCGCAGCCAGGGTCGCATACCCATCGAAGAAGCCCTGGCGTTGGACCCGACCCTGATAACTCTCTGGATCGGCAACAATGATGTACTGGGGGCGGCGTCGCTGGGACTGGCCAGCTCGGCACAGCCGTATACCCCTGCTGATGAGTTTGCCACGCACTTCGATTCAATTTTAACGCTGTTGACCGATGGAACGGAGGCCCCTATTTTTCTGGCCAACGTTGTTGACCTTACTACCGTGCCCTATTTCTCGACCCTGCCCACTTCCGTTGTCGATACGCTCGGCGAAAAGCATTACCTGTATGGTGTTTGTGAGAGTGGCGTGCGCCAGCTTACCGATAATGATCTACTGCTCTATTGGGCCTTACCAACCTACTTTATCGCCCAGGCGGCCGCCAGCCACGGTTCTTTTCCTGTTATGTCTGCAGCGCTTAATGATACTGTAGTTCTCGACTCAACCGAGCGAGCGGAAATACAAGCACTGATTGCCGATTATAACACAATTGTCGCCCTAAAGGCTGCTGCTGATGACCAGATAAACCTGGTTGATACGTACAATCTGTACCAGGATCTGGCGATAGCAGGTTATCAACTGGGCACCGGGATCTATACCGTCGATCTTCTGACATTTGATGACCAGGGCGCGTTTGTGCTAAACCTGGCTAATACCTTATTCAGCATTGATGGCCTCCACCCCAACCGTTTTGGCTATGCTGCCATTGCGGATGCCTTTATAGCTGCCATGAACGCCGCTGGTGGCGCGGAAATACCGCCTTTAGAGATCGAAGACCTCAATTAGTGCCCATGCGAGTTACCGGTCCCGCTTGTTGCTGGCTGACAATAATGGTGATCATTGTTCTGTCAACGTGCACACTTCCCGAAGGGTTGGGCCCGGTTTCCGGTGTTGAAGGCGAGCTGCGGATCAAAGGTGAATGGCCCGATTCCATCAAGGCCGCCGCCCTGGTGGTGCTGGATAATCTGGATCTGGACAAGCCTGTCGAACACCTGATTACCTTCAGTGACCCCGCCATGCCGGGCGATACAGCCAGACAGTATTTCATCCAGCTGCAACCGGGCCTCTACTATATGGTAGCCGCCGGGCTGACTGTCGCGCCATCCCTTTTTCTGGCCAATATAGATTCGTTTACTACAGTCCCAAATCCTCCCATAGTAATACTTGATGACGACCTGGTTGCCATTTCCACTCCGGTAATCATTAGCGAACATGAGATCAAGGAAATAAACCGCACCATTCAATTTTAGCTCGCATGCACGGCTGCATTGCCATATTACTGATTTTCATTGCACCAGGTTCTATGGCTCTGGGACAAGGGGAAAGCGGCATCCAGGGCCGGATTACAGCCGCCGGGACGGGCGCTCCCCTGGCCGGTGTAAATGTGCTGGTAGAGGGTACCTTTATCGGCGCTGCCAGCGATCTGGATGGTTACTACCAGATCAAGAAATTGCCGCCGGGCCGTTATACCGTGTTTGCGTCAATGATCGGGTACCGGAATACGCGGGTGGCTGATGTCATCGTTCCACAAGGGACAGTCGTATCTGTAGATCTGGCCCTAGAACGGGACATTCTGAAATCACCACAGATAGTGGTAACCGCCACCCGTATGGAACAGGATATTATGGAGTCGCCGATTTCCGTATCCGTGGTTGGTCTGCGTCAATTATTGGACAAAGGCGCGGTGAGTCTCGACGAGGTGATAGAATACGAATCCGGGGTGGCGCTGGTCAAGGGACAGTTGAATATCAGGGGCAGTTCGGGCTACACTATGGGAGCGGGCAGTCGGTCGCTGTTACTGATTGACGGTGTCTCTCTGCTGGGCAGCGCCGCCGGTAATATAGTCTGGACGGTCGTACCGGCCTCTGAAATCGAGCGCGTTGAGATCATTAAATCCGCTGGATCGGCCCTGTATGGCTCCAGCGCCATGGGCGGCGTAATCAACATCATTACACGCAACGCTCCTCCCAGGCCGGAGACCCGTCTCCGGGTTCGATTGGGCCGCTACAGCCGGCCGAAGCACGATCAGTGGCGGTGGCGGGAGAGCCCCGGTTTGCTTCATACTGCCGAGGCAACCCATGCTCGCCCCTATGGTGACCATAGCGGGTGGCTGCGGGTGCAGCGCAACTACTCACCCGGTTTCACGCGCTTAAACTGGCTGGATGCCTGGAATCTGACCGGCAAGCTGAAATTCAATTTTGGGTCCCGCTACAGCTCGGCCCTGTATGCCAACTACTATTCTGAGAGCAAAGGACTGGAATCGGTGTGGAAAAGCCCCGCCGCCCCCTTTGAAGCGCCTGCCGGTAGTGAGCACGATAAAGGAATCGGGCAGAAAGTCAATATTAACGGAGTCGTCAATTATATCTATTCACCAACAATGGTTGTGAGGGTCAAGGCGGCCTGGTACGATGTGTGGTGGAAAAATCAGGGTACCAACAAGGATTATTCCAACGAAAGGAAGTATTTCACTGAGTTGCAGGCCGCCACAAACTGGACATCAGCCTTGAGTACCACCACTGGTCTGGTATGCGAACAGGCCGGGATCAGGGCCCGCATTTTTGGCAAGCACAACAGCAGGACGACCGCCGGCTACCTGCAGGCGCGGCAGAAGATCGGCAATTGGCTCCTGTCAAGCGGTGGCCGCTACGAGCAATACTACGTTGATGGTAAAAATAAGGATCAGTCCTTTGCACCCAGCCTGGCCGTAAACTGGCGCCGGTATACCTGGCTTTCGCTACGGGCGTCGGCCGGTGGAGGATTCCGGGTTCCCACCGTGGCGGAAATGTTTTCAAGATCACAACTTAACGTTTTCAAGGTGGAGCCCAATCCTGATCTGGCCTCGGAAAAGTCCGTTTCCCTGGAAGCCGGAGGCGCCATTGTATTACCAGCCATTTTATTTAAACAGCTGAACCTGGATGCATCAGTATTCGTCAACAATTTTGAGAATCTCATTGAGCCCGTCCCCGACCATGAGGGCATAATCCACTTTGAGAATATTACCCGGGCGCGCATAGCGGGACAGGAAGTAAGCATGACAGCCCTTGTACCCGGTGAGTGGGCGCTGTGGCAGTTGACCTACACCCACCTGGATCCAGTGGCCCTTTCAGGCGCAGGTGAGGTAATTGATACCTTGTCATACCGTTACCGCCACAACCTTTTCAATACGGTCAAATTGTATGTGAGAGGCGCCACCCTAACCTTTGAATACCGCTACGCGAGTCGCCTGGATAAAACGGAACTGTTTGATGAGAATCCCCGCAGCGGACAGGACCGCCGGGTTCCCCTGCACCTGATAAATATGAGTCTGGGCCGTACTTTTTACGGTTGGGAAACCCTGCTGCGTGTGGAGAACCTGTTCCAGTATTATTATGTGGAGCTGGAACGCAATATGGCCTCTGAGAGGCTGCTGACTTTGACACTCAACCGCACTTTTTGAGACCCGGTAACATAGCTATCCCTCAATTGAGGTTCCGATATTCTTTTGCAATCAGCAGTACAGTCGGTTGCATTGCTGCAGCCCGGCCAAGCTTTTATTGGAGATCAGTTTTGGTGGATCAGTGATGGTTAAGGGCATAAAGTTTTAAAGGGAATTACCGAAAATATAAGGGATGGATGAGGTAAGCAGAAAACACCTGGCAGCCTTAAAGCGGCTGGGACCAGAACACCAGGAAGAGCGCGAACCACATTTCCGGGCACTGGTAAACAAACTGGTGGACGAAATGGTGCGGGAGATCACTCTGGCAACACAATTGGATGACAACTCAAACCTGGTTGAGAAGCTATTACCGGTTCAGGATACCATTATCCCCGATGAAACTTGGTAATATCAAGTTCTAAAAGAAGTAAGGATTCAGCATAAATAAAACACCTCCGTTAAGGAGGTGTTTGCGTTAACCGGTATTTTTGTATCGGGATCCGTGGGCGCCTTTTGGCCCCTCACGCTTCAAAAATCAGTACAGTCCCTTACCCTGGGCTTCTATCAGACCCTTCTTAACCGCTTCTTTTAGCGCCATGCCGGTTATAATCTTAACCGAAATCTCCACGATTATTTTATCGGTATAGTACTTGGATACTCTGTCTTTCGGAAAGCCCTGAAAGATCATCTCCAGCAATATTTCGTTCTTATCCGCCATTGCTCCTCAAGTAAATAGAACTTATGAAAGCGCCCATCGTATGCCGCTGAAAGCTACACAATTATTTGGCAGCTGGCAGAAAGTTTTAACAGTAATCGGGGCTATTTTCATAATACACCACAGTGCCTGTGCAATCAGGCGTTGCTCAGCTGGGGTGTCTCAAGGCAGCGGTAGAAATGGCCCCTAGTCCGTGTCCTTTTCGCCAGGCGGAGTGGTGTCCGATTCGTCCAGGTCGATGATACTATCGCCCTTTAAATACGGCTTGGTCTGCAATGAAGTAATATTTTTCAGTTTTTTCACCAGTTCTGAGATTCGTTCAACCTGTACCGGAATATTAGCAATCATGTAGTCTCGATTCTCATCATCACCTTCCAGGGCGAGGCTTGAGATAGCGGAGAGAGCCTGTAGCGGTTGGTTGAATTCGTGCGAGATTGCGCCAGCCAGGCTGCGTACCGATTCGAGTTTTTCCTCTTGCACGGCCTGTTCCTGCAATTCCCTCTTTTCCGTAACATCACGCTGGATAGCAAGGAAACCGAGTATATTGCCGTCGGAGTCCAGAATGGCGTTGGCCCTGCTTTCAATTTGGATAAGGCGGCCATCTTTTGTCTTATTTATGAACTCCATGAAAGCTACTTCTTTATTGAGAAGAGTAGCCCACACTTTCTGGTATACTTCCTCAGGGTGTCTACCGGATTTAAGAATGCGCGGCGTCTTGCCGATTGCTTCTTCTGTTGTAAAACCATATAATTTCTCAAAAGCGGGGTTGACGGTTAAAATCTTACCTTTAAGATCCGTTACAAAAATGGCATCTTCCGTGTGCTCCAGCCCCTGCTTCAGTTGAAGGAGTTCCTCTTCTGCCGTTTTTCGTTCAATCGCCATGGCAATATGATCTGACACAAAGTTGAGCAGATTCAAATCATCATGATCATACGCATTTGGATCATCATAACTCTGGACAGCCACCACCCCAATTACACCCTTGGGTGTTTTTAGAGGAGCACCCAGCCAGATCAGCGAAATTGTTCCGATCGTCTTGGCTTCCCCACTCTCTTCCAACCTTTTCTGGTCTTCCATTCTGAGGATCTGCGGCTTTTGGGTGCGCCTGATATAATCGGTGAGACTGCCGCGCAGGGGCTGCGGGTCGCTGGGTTCATCCATTTCATCGACGAAATATGGGAAACGGTAAATATCATTAATTTTATCGTACAGGGCTACATAGAAGTTTTCGGCTAAAATCAAGCTGTTAATTATGCTATGTATCTGCTTCAATAGATCGACGAGGCTATCCGTTGAATTGGTGGCATCCGATATCTGGTAGAGGGCTGTCTGGACCGCGTCCGCTTGCTTGCGATCGGTAATATTGTATAGGGTCACGGTCCAAAACTCTCGACTACCCAGATGACCTAACAATGGGGACACCCTCAAATCCCAGTACTGAATTTCCTTACCGGACTTGAAAGATATGTCGATGTGGCGCGGTTCGGGGTTGGCAATCTGCTGGATCAGTTGCGGCCATTTGTCCTGCATATCACCGACCCGGATGCCAATCGCCTCTTTGCTCCGGAAGCCGAGCATTTTTCCGGCAGCTTCGTTGATATCGACAATTGTTCCATCCTCGTCCAGAATAAGGATAAGATAATCAATGGTTTCAACAATTCTGTGCCTGGCGGCAGGGATCAGGTTCATCAATTGATGGCGATAAAACCCCCACGCGATGATGATTACAGAAAAAAGAAAGCCAAAAGACGTAAAATCAATATGGGAATCTGTAATCAAATAATGTCTGTTGGCCAACCACGGAATTAATATGGCTACGAGAAATAATTGTGCCTGGCGTCTGATCTTCTTGTGTGATGTAATAGCGCTGTGAGCCAGTAAGGCTATGCAGATTAAGACAAGGATTGCAGTGTAGTATTCATCAATGCGCCCCCAGGCGCCAGGAGTCAGCTTCAGTGAGGTGATCGTACCGGTGGTGACCATACTTATATCTGAAAATAAAAAATCATGGCGTTCCGTTGAAAGGGCCAGTACGAATGTCGTGACCGGCTCCAGGGCGAGAAGCGCGAGTAATTTCCAATTCAACAGGGACGTGTGCCCCGTGAACTGGAGTACAAACACCAGTAGGGCCGTGGGGATAAGCAGGCCCAGGGACATTACTTTCAAGCTTAAGATTTTCCCTGAAAGATCGACGCTGCCTAATTCGATGGCATAGCCGGTAGCGTAGAAAATGATGCCCAGCAACAACAAAGTAAATGCGGTGGCGCCGGTTACTGGCCGTCTTTGCCATGCTAAAACGGCCAAGGCGCTGCATAATAAAGCATTCAGGAACAACAACATCTGGATAATGGGAACTGTCACTATACTAATATTTCCTGCGATGATTTTCCTTGATGCCGGAGCTATCTATGTCAGATGAGTCTAATAAATAGCCAACAGATAATTTAAGGAGTTTGCTAATAGGCCAAATGAGAAAACAAGTATGGATTATTGCCATCCTTATCTATATAAATCGCATTGATGACGGAAACTTGAAACGTACCATATGTTAGTAATGTTTTTACCTCAAGGGAGAGCTTTGATTTTACCCTTCCAAGTGATTACCTTTGCGCCGTTTCGGGAAAAGGGATAGCGAGAGTTTTAATACCTGAAGCTGATAAGTATTCGGCTTAATGGAGGGAAATCGATGCCAACAGTTGCAGATATACTATCTGTCAAAGGAGATAAAGTCTGGTCCACGGAGCCAGACACAACCGTCTATCAGGCCCTGAAAATGATGGCGGACAAGGATGTGGGCGCCCTGCTGGTAATGGATAAAGGCGAAATAGTGGGTATCTTCACGGAAAGGGATTATGCCCGTAAGGTGATCCTTAAAGGGAAAGCCTCACAAGCTACCCCGATTAATGCAATTATGAGCAAGCGAGTGTTTTTTGTGCAAGCACATCAATCCATGGATGAGTGCATGGCCCTGATGACCGCCAAGCATATTCGTCACTTACCGGTAATCGAGGGGGATAAGCTGGGTGGCCTCATATCGATTGGGGATGTGGTGAAAGCCATCATCTCCGGCCAGCAGTTCGAAATCAAGCAGCTGGAACACTACGTGGAAGGTCTGCTGCACGGCCGGTAAAATTTACTGCCGATCTTAGGCCAACCGGGCTTTGGCCAGCCGGTTAAATGCATCTGAACATGGTAAAACAGGGAACTGAATTGCCATGATATTCCTTCAATTCCCTGTTCTGCCACTACACCCGGATAATCCCAACCATCCCAAAAGGTAGGCGTGGTCCGTCAGCTGATCAAAGGCGCCGTTGGCTACGTCAAAGATCAGGGCGGCACGATTGTGAAGGCCTATCCCACTGTGCCCCGGGGCAAACGCCTGCCGCCGGTATCCAGCTATATGGGCCTGCCCGAACTGTTTGCCGAAGCAGGCTTCGTGGAATGCGCCCGCCCTTCACAAGTCCGCATGATTATGCGCTACTACCTGCAGTAGCTGGTCTATGTCATTTGCATAAGCGTGTTTGACTGTCTATATTAGATCATAATCTAAGGTTATCCTTGGGGAGTTGTATTGCGCCGGACATTTCTACTGCTTACCCTCATCTCTGCTATGGCAGCCGCCCAAACCGATTGGGAATGGGCCAAACTGCCACCGCCATTGATTTACTATGACGCATGCGTTGTAGACAGCACCATGATCGCTGTGGGGCAGAATGCCGGCATCCTGATCACCCGGGACGACGGTGAATCATGGGAAGTGCCCGTCACCGATTTATCCACTGGTAATCATCTCACCGCAATAACAGCTACCGAGGGCAATGTCTTCGCCGTGGGCTGCAGCGGCACTGCCATAATGTCGAAAGACGCTGGCTATACCTGGACAATACTGGATTTGGGCACCACCACAAATTTAAGCGATGTCTTTTTCATCGATCAGACTACGGGCTGGGTAGCCGGTGATGATGGTTATCTTTACCACACCAGTGATGGCGGGATAACCTGGCAGCCGAACGATACCGGACTGGGCATGGGACTTGCCGAGGTTCAGTTTGCCGACTCCTTACGGGGCTGGGCAAGTGGTTACTCAGCTGGATATGGTAGATTATACAGAACTTTGAACGGGGGACAATCCTGGACACGAGGTCAATTCAATCTGGCGCCGGATACATCTATATATGGTTTTTGCACCAGAAGCGACACAGTATTGGATATCCCCGTGGGACGTTTGACTTTCCACTTTCCCGATTCTCTTGTAGGCTTTGCTGCCGCGGCTGGATCGTGCGCGACTTATATATTCAAGACCGTGGATGGTGGCCTCGTCTGGGATGATGTACATACTTATTATACTATTGACCCCATCACCCTCAGGCCCGGTGATTTCTGGATAAAAGAAATACATTTCACATCGCCAGACACGGGGTACACAGTCTCTTACGATTATTACGAGCCGATGATGCATGATTTTATCAATTATTCCTACTCAATCTCGAAAACTGAAAATGGTGGTGCAACTTGGGAAGGCATGTTATCAGTATTTAACACCGTCTATGAATACGGCCGTATACATTCCGAATACATACGGACGATTAGTGCTATGGCCTTCAACGATAATGCTCTGGTTTGGGCAGTCGGACGGGGTGGTCTCCATAAAACGGTTGATGATGGCGCCAGTTGGACGAAATTCAGCTCGCCGCCACCGAATGGCTTTTTACGGTGGCTTGCTACCGGTGAACCCGGATTTGCGGTTGTTGCCCAAAACGAAATTCGGGAAGAGTACTATATCTATCGCACTTTTTATGGTAAAGGACTTTACGCAACCAGTGATTGGGGCAAAAGCTGGAATAAAGTAATGGGGACTGTGGCATGGATTATGGATATTGAAATCTATAACAGCTGGAACACCGCCTGGGCGGTTGGCGCAAATTGGACTGATGGTGGTTATTATATTGATACCGATACTACCAGTCACATTTATAAATCAGTCGGTGATTTTACTGAGTGGCAATTTGTGGATTTCAGCGATAGCCTGATCCTGAACGCGGTTCATTTCAGGGATCAGGACCATGGCTGGATAGGGTGCTCTGACGGCGTCATCCTGTATACAGCTGATGCGGGCTCTACCTGGGTCCGGCAACAGACAGTATCAACCAGCAGCATTAATGATGTCTATATGGCCGATTACTACACCGGTTTTGCCACCAGCAGCGATGGCGCTATCCTCGGTTCGTTTGACCAGGGCCAGACCTGGGAGATCGTGCACCAGGCAGACGCGGCTTTAGACGCCATAGCTTTTTTCAGTAGAGATATTGCCGTGGTTACCGGAGAATCAGGCACAGTGTTGCGTTCTACCGATGGGGGGATTAACTGGTCCCAGATCGCTGGATGGGCCATAGATCACGGCTCAGCAAGAGTGTACGCAGCGGATGGAATACGTGGCTGGATCACTGGCTGGAACTATTGGTATGGTACTAATACCTATGGAAAAGAATCTTTCTTATATGGGACAATCGATGCTGGAGCCACTTGGCAGAAACTGGATTTGGAATCTCATTCGACAAGCAGCTCAATAGCAAGCTGGAATAAGAATAGCTTGCTAATCGCGGGCGATGGTGGACGGATATTGCGCAGCTATAATGGCGGCGGCCTGGGCATCGAGGAGACCTACCTGACTCAAATGCAATTCCCCACAAAATGGCGGCTGAATCAGAACTACCCCAATCCTTTTAACGCCGGCACAACCATCAGCTGGCTGGCTCCGGTCACGGCGACCACCAGTCTGGTGATCTACGATCTCATGGGTCGTGAGGTCAGTAACCTGCTGACGGGCCAGATGCCAGCCGGTCCTCATAGCCTGGTCTGGGGTGGCCGGGACAG
>DAOWIJ010000213.1 GCA_030640955.1 Fidelibacterota bacterium | reverse complement strand
TTTCGATTTTCATGATGTATACACGAATGCAGTAGCAAGTGTACCCATCAATACGGGTTCAGACCGTTATGCCATGCTCAGTTGGGGTGAGACGGTTGATGGCGACAAGGACGCAGACGACGAGGCGATAATCAAGCTGTATGCCTCAAACAGCGCCTATGGTGTGGCTATCACGGGCACTGGCGGCGTGCTGGATGCCGCTGGTGCAACAACTACCTGGCTGCAGAATTCAGCCAACGCCACACTGATCGCCACCATAACCGATAGTTCCGATACAAAAGAACAGAACCAGTATATGTGGGATCTGCGCGCGGCCAACCTGACTGAGGCGGCATCCTATTACATTTATGCACATATCGCCGGTGGAACTGACAACCTGGTCGTGCAGTATAATGCTGACGGTGACTGGGTCCCAGCTGGTACGGATGACCGCGAATTCGTGATCAGCCATGGTGATGACTTTATCGCCAAGACACCGATAGCCGGTGTTCCTGTTGAGGTCTATACTGAAGATCAGTTCGACTTCTTGTGGAGCGCATCGAATCCCGATCCGGCACTGAGTGCCCAGCTTGTCCAGGCCTTCATGGCTACTAAAGGCACCGTTCTGGCAGCTACGGATTATGTTTCTTGTGCCGCTCTGGCTACCGCCGACTACGCGTGGTTGTTCCCCACCGCAGACAACGGTGAGAACTCGGCGGGCGTCGGTGTTGGTACCGCACCCAGCGCAGGCAAACAGACTGTTATATTCGGTCCAGATGCGGGCGGCGCTGCCGAAATAAACACCGAAATGGCAGGTGGCGCCATAGCTGCAGGTGAGTACGATGTATACTACTTCTACAGCTCAGACGGTACCTTCTCTGGTAATGAGACTGCTGTCAAAGCCGCCGGTACAGTCTATTACAACGGCTTGCTCCGGGAAGAGACCAGCCTGGAGCTGGGCCCCCGGCAGGCTACAGTGGCGATAGGCGATACCATTACGGTAAACATCTACGCCAAGGATACGGGCACCGACCCGATCATGCTCAGCCTGTTCCTGGACATACCATCAGATTATTTCTCGATAATCGACCAGGTTAGCGGTACTGCCGGCACACAGCCGATAGCAAATGAGGCCGCCAACTTCATCGGTACAGTCTTACTGAATGAGCTGACCACCAGCGGCAGCACCTATCAGATCAGCTATATCGAAAGAGCAGCTGCTGGAGACGCTTTGGACGCCAGTCTGGCAGTTGGTTCATTCCAGCTCGTGGTAACCGCCAACTCCACCTCACCGGCTCTGCTTGACAACCTGGTGACCTGGAGTTCATCCGGCGGCCGCGTAACTGCCGTAGACAACCCCGATGGAACCAGCCAGTCGATTACCTATCATTCGCCTGCCGGTAACTACATGCTGGCCCGACCCGGATCCATCACCGGTATCGTTGACCTGGAAGGTCGCACCGATAATGGTCAGACGGTTGCCATGTACATAGTGCCCAAGGGTTCCATGACCCCCATCACCGATAGCGATTTCCTGTCGGCTAACAGTGATGCGGACGGAACCGACGGTATTGATGTTACCTTGGACGAAGGTGGTACTTATACCCTCAGCAGGGTGCCCACGGGCAGCTACGATATGATCGTCAAGAAAGACAGTTATATCTCTGAGCTGATCGAGGACCTTGACGTTCAGCCGTTGGCATCTACATCAGCCAATTTCGCCGGCGCCGACAAGGTTCTGGCGGGCGATGCAGCAGGCTATGATCATGACGGACTGACTTCAACCGCTACGCAGCCCGATGACGAGATCGACGCTACTGATATAAGCGCCATCTCAGCGGCTTTCAACACTACCTCGGGTGACTCCCTCTGGAACGCCTACGCGGACATTGATGGCGACGGCACGGTCTTCGTGGCCGACCTGAACCTGTCCGCTTCCAACCAGGGCAAGGATGCCGATGATGACGGCGATGAAATGCCGTGGTACAAGAGTCGCTATCAGGGCAATGAGAAAGCTCTTGCCGCGTTGGTACGCGGGAATGAGTCCGCCGATGGCGTCACCTATGATGTGGAGTTGAGCGCAATGGCTCATCTGCACGGGTATGCCGTCGAGATGACCATCAACCGCGAGCATTGGGCAATAGTGGGTTACGAAGATGGTTTCGCAAACTACTATGATTCCTACAGTCTTTCTCAGGTAAAAGGCGATTACGCTCTTTATGCAGGCGTTATCTTAGGTCGCGACTGTTATCGTGAGAGCAGCATGAACGCCATGTCAGTGACGCTGAAAGCGAAGGTATCCGAGCCTGAAGCTCCCTCGCTCTCCGCAGTCACAATGGTTGATGCTCAGGGTGCAATTTCCCGGGCCATCATCAGCAGTGGCAACGTGAGCCCGACCGAGTATAGTCTGGCCCAGAACTATCCGAACCCGTTCAACCCGGTCACCAGCATCCGGTTCAGCCTGCCCGAAGACAGCAATGTCAGGGTAGCGGTATACAACCTGCTAGGTCAGGAAGTTGCCACACTGGCTTCCGGCGCCATGACTGCCGGTTCATACAACGTGGCTTGGAATGCTCTGGATAACTCCGGTAAGAAAGTAAGTTCTGGTGTGTACTTCTACCGCCTGAAGGTAGATAACAACGTGATTGCCACCAGAAAGATGCTCTTACTCAAGTAATAAATCCTGATACGCAGGATATGATATCAGGCGGTCCCGGGGAAACTATTCCCTGGGACCGCCCCTTTTTTCTCAGCGATATTATTAATATTGCCCATGTACAATCGGGCGCTTACATTGAGTTCACAAGGACGGCAACCATGGCACAACATTTGCAATTGAAACTGGCATGAGGGTAATCCGGAGAACTTCAATTCATCAGCTGGCTGGTGTGGCGCTGATTTTTGCGTCACTATTGCATTCACCCGCCTCAGCCGCCACACTCTCGCTGCAAACCGCTACCGGCGACACTCTGTTATTCCTGGGCGACACGGTCGAATTTTATGTAAATATCAATCCCCGGGGCGAAGTGCTCCATGGATTCGAATTTTTTCTCACCTTTGATCCGGAAATATTCGAGATAATCTTTCAGGAACACCCGGGCGATGATCTCAGACCTTTTTACAATGGCAATGTATTCCCTGCCCCGGCGCCACCATCCAGTCAGGGCACCCACGGTGATACTGTGGGATACGACCCGATGCACAACCTGATTCCCGGCTTTCAGCTGGATTATACCCAGCAAATCGGCCCCAATGGAATACCCTTCAACGGTCTGGGTCTGGCTGCCGGCTTCAAACTGGCGGTGATCGGCTTACCGAGGGGCGCCAACCCAACCACCACCATCACTATCGATGACCATACCCAGTCGCACCGTAAAACCGGTTACTGGGCACAAGCGACATACACTCAAAAGTCGCAGTTTCAACCTGCACCCGGCGCACTTGAGCTTGGTATCGCCGGTGTAGCCATAAATCCCGCCATTCCGGATACGGTGCTCACACCGGGCGATGACATGAGCATTCATCTGGCAGACCACTACTCCAGTGGCCTGTATCCCGAGCCCACCGCAATCTGGACTATGAACACTGTGCTGGTGCCGGGGGGCGTTACGGCGGCATTGGATACGGTCAACGATGCCGACTCGATTTATATTGCCTCCATCGCGGGCAGTCAGGGGTTGCTCAGCCTGGCGGTAAACGTTGAGAGCCCCGATGCGCAGTTCTCTGATCTTCAGTTTGTGAACATAATAGTCGATCACGCGCCCACCTTCAATGTACCGCTGCCGGATTTCAATTTTGATGAGGATACGCAACAGGGTCTTGTGGTCTCCGAACTGTTTACCGATCAGGATGATGCCGGTACGAATCTCACTATCTGGCTGGAGCCGGATGCCTACGTGCATCTCACGCACAATCCCTCGAACGACTCTGTCACCTTTTACGCGGATACCAACTGGGCCGGCTCCCACCAGGCCCGGCTGCACGTGAGGGATGCCCTGGGAGTCAGCGCGGATACACTCCTCAGCATTTCAGTCAATCCGGTAAACGATCCGCCCAGCATTGATATCAGCGCAATCGGCGAGCCCGGTGATACCCTGATAATCCATCATGGTGAGCAGATGTCAAGGATTCTGAACAATTATGTCCAGGACGTTGACGATGTTGTGAGCGCCATCACCTGGTCACTCGCTTTCTTAAATCCACCGGATACCACCAACCTTAACGCCACGCTGATAGGCAGCGTGCTTGGCGTGGAAACCACCGGTAACGGCTTCTATGGCGATATTGCCCTGGAATTGACCGCCACCGATGACGAAGCGGCCTCAGACAGCGATACCTTGATCGTCAGCATCAGGTCGTGGCCACCGGTAATCGGCAACCTGACCGACATAATCGTACTAGCCGGTGTACAGAAAGATGTACCCATGGGGGCGTTCGTGTCCGACAATGACACGCCCGACTCGTTGATGACCTGGACTTTCGAAGCGGTGGATTACGTGACCGGCGCCGTTGACGATTCAGTGGATGTGAGCAATTTCGATGCGGCCACCCAAACCCTTACAATCTACTCCCAACCGGACTATAACGGCGTTGACTGGCTCCGCATGACCGTGGAGGATGACGACAATAACACCGATTACGATTCCACAAGGCTGGGGGTGTTCGCCAGTCTGAACCCCATCATTCTACCCTTCCCCACGGATACGGTGCTCAGCAACCGGCTGATCTCCCCCCTGCTGGATCTGGATGCGTACGTCATAGACCCGGTGGATACACCCGAGGAGCTTACCTGGACGTTCAGCGGCGGCACCCGCCTCCTGCAGGTTATCATTGATGCCGCTACCCACGTGGTCTCCG
This sequence comes from Fidelibacterota bacterium, assembly GCA_030640955.1. Taxonomy (GTDB): domain Bacteria; phylum Fidelibacterota; class Marinisomatia; order SCGC-AAA003-L08; family TS1B11; genus DAOWIJ01. The sequence goes on along the minus strand of DAOWIJ010000213.1, from coordinate 24,134 downwards.
TACGTACCGATCCCAGCTTTTTCGGCAAGGACACCATTACCTTTACGGCAAAAAACAGCGCGGATTCGACCGCTTCCGGTGATATGGTCCTGGTGATTGTGCCGGAAACCAACGGGCCGCCCATCTGGGATTCATTTGATCTGGTGGAAATTGTCTACCCCGATACGACCACCATATTCAACCTGGCTACCGGCGTGAGTGATGATTTTACACCGTCGGACCAGTTGGATATCAGCTATACGGTCAATCCTGATCCGTTCCGACCGCTCCAGGTGATCATTGACACCGTTACCCTGGATGTCTCGGTTACCAGCGATCAGCAAACGCTTTACGATACCTGGGTATACTTCACTGCAGTTGATGATCAGGGACTGTCGTCCATCTCAGATACTATTTTTGTCTCCGTAACCGACTACTACTCACCGGTTTGGGGCTATATCCCCTTAATCAAGTTCCATACCGGGCAGACCTGGACCGATACCTTGAATCGTTATCTTTCCGACCGTGATACTCCGGTGGACAGCCTGACTATTAATGTTATTAAGAATATCTCAAGCCTTTATGTACAATATGACACCGCTACTACCGTACTGGCGCTCTCATCCCAACCCAAGCGGGCCGAAGGATACCTGTATTTGTACGCCACCGACCCGCAGGGCAAAGTCGGCACGGCTGCAGCCAAGGTGGAAGTTGAGATCCTGATAGATAATGAATCGCCCGAAGGAAACTTGTCTTACTATTTCAATCCTGTTGCCGACCACTGGATTACTTATGTTGTCGTATCGGATAGTACGGCCACAGAGTTGAAGAGTACGTATACCAAAGATACCAGAATCGAACCGTTGCAGTTCTACCAGCAGGATGATCTATCCGGCGAGTTTAACTGGTCAGCAACCAAAGAATTTGTCTCCGGTGGCACGTATGAACTGAACGTTGTGCTGCTGGATGCGTCCTCGAACCCCACCGAGCTCAAGCTGCCGATAACAATCAATCTCTCAAAAGCCCTGGGCGGTCTGTTTACCAGCCCTGACGGCAATCTAACGGCCTACTATCCAGGGGCAAGCATCAGCGAGGGATATCTCATAGCGTTGTCTGAGCACGAACTTGATCCGTCCAGCGGGGAAATTGCGTCGTCAATGAAGCTACCGAAGGGAGCCGGAGCTGCGCCGCGCTACTATTCCCTGGATTCCAATCTGCCGGAGGATCTGGTTGTGACGGTCAGTCGGACTATCGATGACGCCAGCGGCAATTACTATTCGTTCTATCAGTTAAGCGGAGACAGGCTAAGCCCGATCACCACCTACACGGAAGGGAACAGCCGCTTTAATGCCGAAATCCGACTCGGCACCGATTTCCTGTTCAAGGACTCTGATATAGAGGCTGCCACCAGCATTATACCTTATAATCAACTGCTCCTTTACCCCAATCCGTTCAACGCCGATCTCCAGGTAAAATTCCTGTTGAGAACCCCGGAACAGGGTACGGTTAAGATCTATAATCTATTGGGCCGGGAGATTTACTCAACTCCCAACAAGCTATGGGCCGCTGGCACTAACGCCTTTATCTGGTCAGGAGTGGATAACCGGGGCAGATTGGTTCCCTCCGGCGTCTATTTTCTCAGGCTGGCCACTTTAAGCGGAACTCTGGAAACCAGGAAAGTGACTCTGTTGAAATGAGACACGCCAAGTATATAACGCTGTTATGTATCATCATGATGCTTTCCGCATCCTGCCGCAAGAAGGGGCCGACCGCCTCGGAAAGAATTAAATCCGCCTTGCGTGCCGGTTGGGAAAACTTTGAAGCCGAACGATTTACTGCTGCGGAAAACGATTTCTGGGACGCCTTCGCCATGGATTCATCGAGGGCCGAATCGCAGGTCGGGCTGGGCTGGGCCCGCTTCATGATCCCCGGCACTGCACTGACTACTGTGCTGAGTGCTATCGATTCCAACGCTACTGACAATGCCGATTGGCAGACCGACGCCTGGTGCCTGCTGGCCTCGGTTAACCTGTCCCGAATGGAATACGGAACAGCCGATTCCTTGGCCGCCTTGACGCTCAGCAGCGATACGTCGTATGTCTTTTTGCACCGGCCGGAGATCGACTGGCAGGACCTGCTGGTCGTCCGTGGCCAGGCGTTGTTCTTCATGGCAGAATACGATTCGTCGTGGACAGTCATGATGCCCCTTACAGATGGCACCAGCCATAGCAGTATCGATCCGGATGATGAGACGACCTGGTCAATAACTATCGAAAATAATACAATAACATACACCATTTTTGCGGAGGTACTGGCCCGGGTTATATCGGACCTAGCCGAACAGTACAGGTGACCACAATGAACACAAGAATTTGCAGAAATATCCTCAGGGCCTCGCTGGCTGTGTTAATGCTGGCCGCTGGTTGCGAGATTACCAATAATCCGCCGACCATCTCTATCGTAGTGCCGGATAATCCTGCCTTGACCGGCTCTACACAGACCATCTCCGCCATCGTTGATGACCCCGACGAAAATGCGATTGTTCGCATCAGCTGGTCGGTAACCGGTGGCACGTTGGACAATACCAAAGGCGAGGAGGTCATGTGGACCGCGCCCTACGAGATCGGGGAAGTGACCATCAGGGCCGTGGCCGATGACGGTATCCCCAACGGCATCGATTCCACCAATTGCCTCATCCAGGTAATAAACAATGTACCGGTGATAACCAGCTTTACCAGCAGTTCACCCTATGCGTTGATGGGCAACTCGGTCGAACTGACAGTAACCGCCACTGAACCTGATGGTGAGGAACTATCCTACTTCTTTTCTTCTTTAACTCCTAAACTGGGTGAATTCGCTTATTCCGATCCTACTTCCCCGACCACCACGTGGTACGCCCCCAAGTGGGAAGATTCAAATTTTTCCAGATCGTACAAGCTGGTCGCCCGTGTATCAGACGAGCAGGGTTATTCGGCCTGGGATACTCTCAGTGTCCTGGTTTACTCCGAGGCAGGCACCATCTGGGTGGTTGACAGCGAATATGCCACGGTAAAGAAATATACGGCCGAAGGTGATTTTGTACTGGCGTCAGACCATAATTTTACTGAGCCGCGGGCTGTTGCCAGCGACGTTAAAAGAGATTACGGCTGTTATGTTGCTGATTACGGCGCCGACGAGGTAATCAAGCTGAACCACCTGGGAGAATTCAAGGCGCGATACCCCAATCTACCTAATGTTACCGATGTGGCCCTCCATGAACCCTCCCATACGCTCTGGGCCATCAACGAAGGTGACGGAACGTTGGCCGTGTTTTATAACCATACTCCCGATGTACCGGCAAAAACAGTGAGCGGCTTTCACTCTCCAAATGCTATTACCATTAACCAGAGCAGCGGCGATGTGTGGGTGGCCGATGTCGGCAACAACACCGTAGTTCAGCTGAACGCTGTTTTCCTCAACGACCTGCCATCGGACCTGTCGTCTGGAAATGTCACCATCTTTGGCGATACGAGTGCCACCTACAATTTCAACGTGCCGGCCTGGCTCTCCGTTCGTGATCAGGTGGGTGGTACCCTGTATATTGCTGACAACAAGCACGGTGAAGTGGAGCGGCTCACTTACAACAGTTCTTCGGAAACCTATTTCAGAGATACAGCGGTGAGCGGATTCGAGACCCCCAGCAGAGTAGTTGCCACGCGAAAGGGAGAAGTGTGGGTCCTGAGTGACGCCGGCACAATCCAATATTTCGATGAGGACAATGTAACCCTCGCGCCAACAGCAATATTCTCCTATACCTTTGTTGATCCCCACGCCATGGCCGCTGATGATAACACCGGCGATGTGTGGGTCGGTGACAATGGTACCCACCAGATCGTGCGTATTGTCAGTCCCGACTCCCTGGCGGCCACAATCAGCGGCATCAACTACGTCGCAGATATTGTGGTAAACCGGTAAATATCCCATATAATTGCCAACCTTAAGGTCGTTTTAGACTAATTTTATTAGTCTGGCGGCCTTTTCATGTTCAAGGAAGCACAGCATAATCCTTGAAAATAAGACCAAAATATCCTTAAATTCCTCCATCCGGATTGACTACTGAAGGCCGGATAATTCTGTATCGCTGCTGGTACCGCAAGTATAATATCCGGCGCTGTTATTGGAGGATCGTCCATGGCAAAACTTTCCGGGACCGTCCATATCAGAGTTGAAGCCTGTAAAGGGTGTGAAATCTGTGTTGACGCCTGCCCCCAGGATTCACTGGCAATGTCTCCCGATCTCAATCAGAAGGGGTACCATTACGCCGTGCTGGTCAATGATTCCTGCACCGGCTGCGTCAATTGCGCCCTGGTATGCCCTGACGCCGTGATCACCGTATACCGGCAGCCCAAGGCCAGCCCTAACGGCCAAGCTGCCGCCGTTGTGGCTTAGGGTTCCCGATGGCTGAGACACTCCTGATGAAGGGCAACGAAGCGCTGGCCAAAGCAGCCATTCTGGCCGGTTGCGACGGCTACTTCGGCTACCCGATCACACCGCAATCAGAAATTCTGGAATACATGGCCCGGGAGCTACCCAAAGCTGGTGGGGTCATGGTGCAGGCCGAGAGTGAACTGGCAGCCATCAACATGGTCTATGGCGCGTCAGGCGCCGGTGGCCGCGTGATGACCAGCTCCTCCAGCCCCGGCATCAGCCTCATGCAGGAGGGCATTTCCTACATGGCCAGCGCTCAGCTCCCCTGCCTGCTGGTCAATGTGAATCGCGGAGGACCGGGCCTGGGCACCATCCAGCCTGCCCAGGGCGATTATTTCCAGGCTGTCAAAGGCGGCGGACACGGCGACTACAATATCATCGTGCTAGCTCCTGCCTCAGTCCAGGAGATGGCTGATTTCACCTACCTGGCATTTGATCTGGCAGACAAATACCTGACACCAGTGCTGATTCTGGCAGATGGCGCTCTGGGCCAGATGATGGAGAAGGTAACCTTCCCGGAGTACGACCCGGCTGAACACAAGCAGCCTAAGCCGTGGGCCACGACTGGTAAGCCCAGGGACCGCGAGCGCAATATAATTACTTCCCTGCACATCGAACCTGAGCAGATGGAAAAAATCAACAATAAACTTCAGGCTAAATACAGGCTGATAAAGCAGCAGGAGTGTCGTTGGAATGAGTATCATACCGAGGACGCAGAATACGCATTGGTGGCCTTTGGGCTTTCGGCCAGAATCTGCCGCAAGGTTGTTGAGCTGGCCCGGACTGACGGACACAAAGTTGGGTTATTCCGGCCTCAGACCCTGTTCCCCTACCCCACGACGGCTTTATCAGCGCTAACCGAGCAGGTAAAGATGATTCTTACTGTTGAAATGAATGCCGGTCAGATGGTTGAAGACGTCAGACAGATCGCGGCCGGCCGGGTCCCGGTGGAGTTTTACGGACGCACCGGCGGTGTTATTCCCTCACCTGATGAAGTGTACCAGCATTTGCGTTCGCTGATTCAAGCCCGGGGCAAACAGGCTACTACTAATGCACAAGAACCGGCAGAGGCTGTCTAGATGAGTACAACAACTGTGGCAGAAAAAGTGTTGGAAAACGGCTATGAACTGGTCTATGAACGGCCTCATACATTAGTAGATACCCCCATGCGTTACTGCCCCGGCTGCAGCCATTCGGTTGTGCACCGGGTACTGATGGAAGTGGTTGAAGAGTTGGATATACAGTCCGAGACCATCGGTGTGGCGCCGGTGGGCTGCGCGGTGTTCGCCTACGATTATATGGATGTGGATATGCAGGGCGCTGCTCACGGGCGGGCTACGGCCGTGGCCACCGGAATAAAGCGCATGCATCCGGATAAATTTGTCTTTACCTACCAGGGCGATGGCGATCTGGCGGCCATTGGAACTGCCGAGACCATACACACTGCCAATCGCGGGGAAAATATCCTGGTTTTATTCATCAACAACGGCATTTACGGCATGACCGGTGGACAAATGGCGCCTACCACTTTGCTAGGCGCTAAAACGACTACCTCGCCGGATGGGCGTCAGGTGGATTTGCACGGCCATCCCCTGAAAATGTCCGAACTGGTGGCTGCCTTGCCGGGAACCGCATACGTCACCAGGCAGGCGGTCCATACTGCCAAACACGTGCGCAAATTCAAGAAAACGCTGCTTAAGAGCATAGATCTTCTGAACCAGTCCAAAGGACTTTGTCTGGTCGAAGTTGTTGGGACCTGTGCTTCCGGCTGGAAAATGACTCCGGTGGAGGCGAACCGCTGGATGGAAGAGAACATGTTGCCGTTTTACCCCCTGGGCGATATTAAAAAACCGGAGGATGAGTGAGCATGACTGAAGAAACCATCATCGCCGGTTTCGGTGGGCAGGGGGTTCTCACCATGGGCATGACGCTGGCATATGCGGGAATGATAGGGGGCAAAGAGGTTTCATGGATGCCCAGCTACGGTCCTGAAATGCGTGGCGGTACAGCTAACTGTATCACCATTCTATCAGACGAGGAAGTGCATTCGCCTATAGTTACAGCATTTGATTCTGCCATCATTCTTAACCAGCCTTCCCTTGAAAAGTTCGAATCTCAGGTCAAGCCGGGCGGCCTGCTGCTCTATGAAAGCAATAACATACTGTCTCCGCCGACCAGGAACGATATTACAGCGATGTCGGTACCGGCGGCTATTGAGGCGGCCGCAATGAAAAACCACCGCATGTTGAACGCGGTCATGCTGGGCGCCTTTCTGGCGCTTCACCCCGTGCTCACACTGGACGCAGTGATGGCGGGGATGCAAAAAGTTTTACCGGAACGCAATCATCATCTGTTGCCGCTGAACCGCACCGCTATAGAACGCGGGATGGAACTGGCCACAGCAGGGATTTCTGCTTGAGGGTGAACAACCATGAGTCCCAGAAATGAAGGTCTAATACCGGCGTTCAGTTCATTGAACGAGATACTTGAGCACGCCATCGAACACGAACAGGAATCACACGACTATTACCTGGAAGCAGCCGAGCGGGCCGCTGATCCCGATATCAAACACCAATTGCTGCTGCTGGCCGAAGAAGAAATCGCCCACAAGGCCGACCTGAAAAAGATGCTGAATAAAGTCAGGAGCGACGCGGCGATCCAGGATGACCTGATGTATGCCTTTGGCGGAGATCCCCTCCGTACCACGTGAGTATGACCCAACCTTTCAATCACAGGTTACGTTCCGAAATCGACCGCAAGAACTCTCGTCTGGTGCTGGGGCTCGATCTGGATCCCGACCGCAAATCCAAACTGCACGGAGGTGGTCTGGTTTCCCTGAAAACCGCGGCGCGGGAAATTGTAGCCGCTACCGCCGATCAGGTGTGCGCTTACAAACTGAATTTCGCATTCTTCGAGCGTTTTGGCTCCGCAGGGTGGCAATGGCTCGAGGAACTGTCACAATTTATCGGCGACAAGGCCCTGATAATAGGGGATGCCAAGCGGGGAGACATCGGCAATTCAGCCAGCAATTACGCCCACGCCATTCTTAACAATCTGAACATGGACGCAGCCACCGTCAATCCCTACATGGGCCGGGACTCGCTGGAGCCGTTTATCAGCGATCCGGCCAAAGGCGCGTTCGTGCTGGCGCTGACCTCCAATCCCGGGGCCAACGACTTTCAGTTTATAACTGAGAATGTCCCCTTGCACCGCCGGGTGGCGCGCTGGGCTCAATCCCTCAACCGGCACGATAATCTGGGTCTGGTCGTGGGCGCCACTCATCCCGAGTACCTGGACAATATCCGGGCCGATGCCCCGGACCTGCCCCTGCTGATACCGGGAGTCGGCGCCCAGGGCGGATCATTGGCGCCCGCGGTTAACGCCGGAACCCCTGCTGCGCCAACTATCATAAATGTTTCCCGGGGAGCGCTATACGCCGGTGACGGCGCCCTGGAAGATATCGTCGATGCCGTGGCGTTCTACAATAATAAAATCAGGGAGCTGGAATAGTCATGCCGATAAACATGCTTGAACTGCTGCATGACTCGGGCGCGCTCATGGATGGCCACTTTCTGCTTACTTCAGGCCGACACAGCGACCGCTATATCGAAAAATTCCGGCTATTGGAGCAGCCCCGCCACCTGGACCAGGCCGCTGAAGCAATGGTGGCAGGTATTGAAGCCAACGAAGTGGACGTGGTTCTGGGAGCGGCCGTTGGCGGTATCCTGATTGCCGGCGCCGTGGCCCGGATTTTGAATAAGCGCACCATGTTCACTGAGCGGGTCGACGGCCAGATGACCTTGCGCCGGGGCTTCACTCTTGCTCCGGCCGACCGCGTACTGGTAGTGGAGGATATAGTTTCGACTGGTGGATCGGTAAGGGAGCTGCTGGCCGTTGTACAGCAGTCGGGCGCTGGTGTAGCCGGTGTACGCTGTCTGGTGGACCGCACCCTGGAGGGCATCGATTTCGGCCTGCCCGCTCAAGTATTATTACGCCTGAAAATAGATAACTGGGAGCCCCGGGACTGCCCCCTGTGCCGTGACGGCATACCTCTGGAGAAACCGGGGAGCACCGGGAAAGCCCGCTAATCTATCCTTCCAATTGTACGGAATAGCGGTCCGGCGCATTTGGGTTGTTCCCTGACGCCTTCGTCCTGATCACAAATCTGCTCTACATTGTTTGCCAAGTTAAATTGATAATATTGTCACAAATTCTTTCTAACTTTCACGACATTTTATTTGAGAAAGGCAAGGGGTATGTTAAGTCGATATTTTGTTCTGTGTATCCTGGTGGTATGGGCGGTCGCCTGCAAAGCTCCATCCGAAGAGGTATTAAAGAAATATCCAACCGGTGAGAAACAAGAGGCTGCCGAATACAGCGGTTCCGGTCCTGAGCGCCAGATAGTCTTGCGCACCGGGTACTACCGCGACGGAACCATAGCATTCGAAGAGCGCCTGGAAAAGGACACACCGGTGACCTTTACCGAGTACTATCGCAACGGTAACCTGAAATCCCGGAAACGGCTGGATAGCGGTGGTAACCTATCCTCCGCCAGCTATTTTGATTCCGACGGCGCACGCCAGCTAACCGGCGACGAGATCGCCGATATTATCGCCGGCGTGGCCCAGTATGCCGGTCCGGAGGCTACGGCCGAGGATGTGGCCACCATGGAGACTTCGGCCGGCGCCATAAAACTGCGCCTGTATACTGATGTGGCGCCGGGCCACAGCAACAATTTCAAGAAGCTGGCCAATTCCGGCTTTTACGACAGCACTACCTTTCATCGCATCGTACCGGGGTTCGTGATCCAGGGCGGCGACATCAATTCCCGGGATAATAATCGCCAGAATGATGGCAGCGGCAGTCCCGGTTATAACGTTGACGCCGAGTTCAACCCGCGGCCCCATGTGAAAGGCACGCTGGCCATGGCCCGCTCCCAGGACCCTCACAGCGCCGGCAGCCAGTTCTATATCGCCCTGGACCGGCTTACCCGCCTTGATAACAACTATACGGTCTTTGGCGAGGTGATCGAAGGACTGGATGTGGTGGATACCATTGCAGGCGCTGCCAGGGACAAGCGGGATAATCCCATCAATCCCCAGCGCATCTACCGGGTACGCGTGGAATAGGCCGGCGCCATGCTGCACATTCCTATCCATATCAGGGTACGCCGATAATGTCATCCCCACGGATCGGCCTGGCCCTTGGGGCCGGGGGTGCCAGGGGATTGGCGCACGTTGGCGTGTTGCGCGGCCTGGCTAAACATCATATCCAGGTAGATATGATCACGGGATCATCGATTGGCGCCCTGGTTGGCGCCATGTACGCCGCCCGGCAGGATATTGACTGGATGATCACCCGTTTTCGCGAGATGCTGGACAGCGAGGCCTTTGCCCAATCGGGGATTAACTGGGTCAAGGCCAAGATGCCCGGCACTGAACCGGGCTTTCTCCAGTGGGCTGCAGAATACGTGGCCAGCAAGCTTGTGCTGAATCTGTCCGAGAGTCGCAGCGGCGTGGTGAAAAATACGCGCTTGCTGAAACTTATCGATTACCTGCTGCCGGTAAAGGACTTCAGCGAGCTGCGTCTGCCTTTTGCCTGTTGCGCGGTGGACCTACAGACCGGCGAGGATGTTATCCTCACCCAGGGCGATCTTGTTCAGGCCGTGGCAGCCAGTTCCTGTATACCGGGTTACCTGATGCCCATAGAAGTGGATGACAGATTGCTGGTCGACGGTGGCGTGAGCAGACCGGTCCCCGGCAATCTGGCTCGACAGATGGGCGCCGATTTCGTCATTGCAGTCGATATTGCCACCCAACGGTTTCATCCTCTGGAGCAGAACAATATAGTCTCAATATTGGGCCGCACCAGTGAGATATCAGCCACTCGCCTGGCCCAGGTGCAGCGCAACAGCTGGGACTTTCTGCTCAGACCCGAGACGGGCGATACGCACTGGACGGAGTTCGAACATCTCGACAAACTGGTGGCCGCTGGTGAGGAGGTTGTCGAGCACGACATCCGGGATTTACGCCGGAACATTGCCGCGTTGACAGGCGTCAGAGGTTGGTTGGCTAAAAAAGTAAGGCGGTTCAAATTATATGCCGGCAGCTAGCGGCAGACTGTATTCGGGTGTATCAGGCCCGGCAATGGAGGTATAGGATTGGCATTGGTTAAAACGGCGGTTGCAGTAGTCCTGGCATGCTCCTTTGCGCAGGCCCAGTTTCCTGCTGACGTGGTTTCAATCACTATTGAGGCAGACCGGGATACCGCCCGGCCCGGTGAGGCCCTGACCATTACGGCAACCAGCAGCATCGATGCCGGTTGGCACATCTATTCCAGCGACATTAAAGGTCTGGGCCCCATGCCATCCCACTTTGAATTTGTCGACAATGCGGGGATCCGGGCCGTAGGACCCATAATGGAGCCCGAACCTGAGCGGATCTGGGATGAGGGCTTCGAGATGGAAGTGGGCTGGCACTCGGGGAAGGTGTCGTTGAGCCGGCAGGTACTATTGTCCGACGGCCTGTCTCCTGGCACTACGGAAATTACCGGCGTGTTTGTTTACATGGCCTGCACCGATGCAATGTGCCTGCCCCCTGCTGAAGAAAAATTTGCCCTTCCAATCCGTATCGAAGAAGGGGAGGCCCGTCCGGCTTATACCTTCACCGGGACCGTGCCACCGGCCATGGCGGCAGCCTCAGGACTTGAGGGCACCGAACTCCAGGAGGCCATTCAGGAGGGTTTCTGGGCCTTCATTATGCTGGCCGTCGGCATGGGTTTTCTGGCCCTGCTCACACCCTGCGTATTCCCCATGATACCCATCACAGTATCGTTTTTCCTGAAGCAGGGCGAAGACAACAGCATGCCGCCGTTGAAGTCCGCCGGCCTGTATGCCGTGGGCATTATCGTAATCTATTCCGCCCTGGGACTGCTGCTGGCCCTCACGCTGGGAGCCGCCGGCGCCAACCGGATGGCCGCCGATCCGTGGATAAACCTGATATTGGGAGCTCTGTTCATATATTTTGCCCTCAGTCTGTTTGGCATGTACGAGATACAGTTACCCTCAGCCTTACGGCAATTCAGCGCATCTCAGGAGACCCGCGGCGGCCTCCTCGGCATTTTTTTCATGGCCTTCACTTTTACTATCACCTCGTTTACCTGTACGGTCCAGTTCGTAGGTCTGTTGCTGGTAGCGGCCAGCCAGGGGCACTACCTGTGGCCCTTTATAGGCATGGTCACTTATGCGGCTACCTTCGCTCTCCCCTTCTTTCTATTGGCCCTGTTCCCTCAGAAACTGGCCCAACTGCCCAAGAGCGGCAGCTGGCTGAATTCGGTGAAGGTAGTGATGGGCTTTCTCGAATTTGCGGCCGCCTTCAAGTTTATCAGCAATAGCGACCTGGTCTGGAGCTGGGGCATCTTCGATCACCAGGTGGTACTGGCCGCCTGGACCATTATCCTGCTGCTCACCGGGTTGTACCTGCTGGGCAAACTGCAGCTGCCCCACGATTCACCTGTTGAGCGTACTTCCGTGCCCCGGTTGCTGCTCAGTGGCTCGTTTCTGATACTGGCACTGCTCCTGGGAGCAGGCCTGACCGGGCAGAAGGTGCCGGGATTGATTGAAGCCTATCTACCACCACGACTGTCCGGTGACGACGCCGGTGTCGTCCTGGAGAATCGCCTGGAGGAGTATCACTGGTTTACTGATTACGAGGCCGCTCTGGCCGAAGCCCGGATGGTAAACCGCCCCGTCTTTCTGGATGTGACCGGCTACACTTGCACCAACTGCCGTTGGATGGAGGCCAACATCTTTACCATCTCGGAAGTAGAGGATCGCTTCGAGCAATTCGTGCTGCTGCGACTTTACACCGACGCGGGCGATAATTACCGTGAGAATCAGGCCTTCGCGGTGGAGCGTTTCGGAACCGTCGCCTTGCCTTTCTACACAGTCCTGGCGCCGGATGGCGAGGAGCTGGCGCGGCTGCCCCAGATGACCAGGGATATGCAGAAGTTCATCTCGTTTCTGGACGAGGGGCTGGATGGGTACCACAAAGGAATATTCAACGCCCCGTAACCTTAGTGGTTATAAGTGCATCTAATACGCATCATGAATAGAGTGTTTACCATACTTGAAATAGCGTGTCCGTAACCATGCTAAAATTACTTTTTGAGGTCTTGACGATGAAAAAATACCGATTCGTAGTGCCGTTAATACTGGTCCTGGCGGTTGCCACGGCGGTCGCCGTTATTACACCGTCATCTCCGGATACGAAAGCCACCCCACCCGTCGAGCCGGGACTTGTGATGGCTCCCGATTTCACCCTGACCAGTATGAATGGCCGGCCCATTACCATGAGTAAACTGCGCGGTAAGGTGGTGCTGATTAATTTTTGGGCTACCTGGTGTCCACCCTGCCGCCAAGAAATTCCCGACCTCAGCAATATTTACGCTAACTACAAGGACAAAGACTTTGTGATCCTGGGCATTTCTCTGGACGATCTGAACACCGATGAAATTGCCAAATTTGCCCGCAACTATCGCATGACTTATCCGGTTCTGCACGGTCCCCGGTCTGAACTGGGCGATATCACTATGGCCTACGGCGGCATCCAGGCCATACCGACGACCTTCCTGATAGATAAGCAAGGGTACATCCGCAAGGTTTACGTGGGGGCCCGCAGCGAAAAAGTATTCCTGGAAGATATTAAATCCTGGCTTTAGTCATCAGTCTGGCCGGCTGCCGCTGATTCAGTCATGAAATCGGCAGCTATGGCGTCTGCCAGGATGGCTCCGTTGGCAGTAGTTCGTAGACGGCCACCCGATAACTCCAGGCAGTGAGACCATTTCCGCAACTGCCTGGAATAGCGTTCAATAAACATTTCTGTCGTCATATCAGGCTGTATGGACCTGATCTTCAATCCCTCTTCGAGACGCAATCCGAACGCCAGCCGCTCATTCTGCCGCTGTTCAGGTGTGAGCCGTTCACTGCCGGCTTCAGGGATGGCTCCAGCCTCTACCAGATCCAGGTACTTGTCCAGGTCGGCCATGTTCCAGTACCGCCGTTGCCCATCAAATCCATGTGCGGACGGCCCCAGCCCCATGTACGGCTCGATACGCCAGTAATGCAGGTTGTGACGGCATTCTCTGCCGGGGCGGGCAAAATTGCTGGTTTCGTAGGGCCGATAACCGGCCGCGCCCAGTATATCCCTAGTGGCCGCGAACATATCCGCATCCAGGTCATCGCCCGGCATGCTTAAGTCACCTTGCTCCACCGCTTGATGGAGGGGCGTACCTTTTTCTACAGTCAGGGAGTAGGCCGAAATATGCTCCGGCGCCAGACCGATGACCGTTCTCAGGTCCGCCGTCCAGGTTTGTATTGATTGCCCGGGGATATTGTAGATCAGATCCACACTGATATTATCGAATCCGGCGCCACGGGCAGCCTCAAAGGTGCGGAGGTTATCCTCTGGATTATGGATGCGGCCGAGAAAGCGCAACAGGTCCGGCTGAAATGACTGCATTCCCAAAGACAGGCGGTTCATCCCCAATTGCCTGAATCCGTGCAGTTTATCGGGTGGTGCTTCACCTGGATTGGCCTCCACGGTAAATTCGCGCACGGCCTCCAGGCCAACGGCCCTATCCAGAGCATCGATCAAGGTTCCCAGCTGGCGCGGTTCCAGGAGGCTCGGGGTACCGCCCCCAATGTAAACCGTATCCACCAGCCCGCTGAATCCCGCCGCGGCACGCAGTTCCATCTCAACCTGCAGCGCGGCCACCAGACGATCAAAGGTATCACTTCTGTCAGTGACCGAGTAGAAATCGCAGTAGCTGCATTTGGCGATGCAGAACGGAATATGAATATACTGGCCGCTGGTAGTAGTAGTTTGAGGCATATCTCAGTTACAGACCATGAATTGTTATCACGGTCTGATTTCACGCGATCTTAACGGTCTGAATGGGAACTTTTTTCCCACCAGTTATTTTAATTCAGTGAGTTTGAGTCGAATGACTCAACACCCACCTCCCCGGGTATTCCTCGGTAGAGGGAGTATCCGCCTTAGTTGGCACAATCTACCATGCATGGTGGGGCGGTGACTGCCCAGTTTCCGCCCCACTTTTGTTTTAGCGCCACCTATGAACAATCATTGCCACTAAACCGCTGGCAGCCAGGCCGGGCAGCATGGGCTGCAGTACTAACAGGCCGCTGTCGCTGCCAAACCGGTATTGCAGCAGATACCATAATGCGGCCACACCCACCCCCACGATGCTGATCAGCAGCGCCTGTTCATCAGACAACAGTACTGAAGGCCTGAAGGTGATCAGGACCGGCACCAGTAGGCCCGGCACCAGTATCGATGCCAATAAGTACCATAACTCCACCACTGAGGGCACCAACAGGGCCAGGGACAGGCCCAGCACCGCTGTTATGACAATACCCCACTGGATGCGGCGTGTCTCCACGTGCGGCTCCAGGTAATCCGGTGCAAAATCGCGTCCCAGGGTGGTAGCGCTGATAAACGTAAAGGAATCCACGGTGCTCATGACCACTGCCAGCAGGGCCACCAGGAATAAGCCCAATAATCCCGGTGGCAAGACCTGCATTCCCAATAGAGGATAAGCAGCCACGGGACCAGCCACGTGATTACCAAGGTCCGGCAGCAGTACGACGGCATATAATCCGGCCAGTGTTGTCAGAATATCGAAGACGAACCACAGGGCGATACTGAAGAAAATGCCCTTCGTGGCCGTGGCGCCATCGCGGGCCGCGGCGCAGCGCTGGTAGAAGCCAGGGTCCACAAAGGTCCAGCTGGCTACCAGAAACCACACCAGCAGGACCTGGCTATCCATCGCCGCTCCGCCCCCCAGGACCCTATGATCCGAGGGCAGGGCCTGCCACATCTGGGCAACCGGTAATCTCGAGGCCAGGACTGCCAGCAGTGTGACAAAGCCGCCGAACATCAGTATAAATTGAAAGACATCGGTGCGTACCACAGCGCGAAAGCCGCCGCTCCACAGGTAAACGGTGCTGAAGAGGGTGCCCAGCAGTACGCCGTACCAAAGGCTGATTCCGGTGCACAGGTTGATCAATACTCCCAGCATGAGAAGATAGGGCGCCGGTGTGGCCAGCAACATGATCAACAAGGCGCCGCTACGGGCAGACCTGCTGCCGAAGCTGCGGCGCAGACGCTCCGGAATGGTGATGGCTTTATCGGCCTGAATCCTTTTTGCCAACCAGAAGGCGTAAAGGGCGGCAAAGAAATAATAAGGGATGGCAAATACAAGCAGATTGACGATTCCGTAGGACCAGGTGAACTCCCCCACTCCCAGGATACCGCCATACCATGTGGTGACTAAAGTAGCAATAAACGGTAAAAGCGTCAGGCGGCGACCACCCAGCAGGTAGTCTGTGTGGCTGAACCGCTCACTGCGTTTCCGCCGTAAACCTACATACAGCAGTCCACCCAGATATATGGCGATCAGGATAATATCAATCGAGGCCAGGGAAGGGGCCATACCGCTTCAGTCGGAATAACCGGTATAGACCAATACGGCGCCACCCTGAGCTTCGACGGAGAATGCTGTCCCAACACTGGCATTCGACGTGCCTCGATGCAGGACCGGTAATGCCTCGCCGGTAATGTCATAAGCAAGACCCTGGGTAGTGATGGCAACATCCCGATTTTCGGGAAACAGGGCTACCGGTTGTCCTGGAAATGAATCAAAATGGCGGCGCTCCCTGACAACAGAGAATCGGCCTGTATCCGTCTGGGCAGCGATGGCCGTGCCAAAATCATGGAACAGCAGCAAAAGATTGCCCAGGGCATGATCATCCCTGAGACCGGTCATACCTACTACCGTGATTTCCCCGGCGCCGGCCTCCACGGCCCATTCAACGGCCTTTTCCAGGTCGCCCAAGGATTGGGATGGCCTGCTGATCAAGCGATCGGCAAAGGCCGCTTTTGCTTCGCTACCAAGCGAATCCAGATCACCTATTACAATATCGGGTGTCAGGTCTTGCGTCAGAAGTTGATCGGCGGCGGCGTCGCAGCAGATTAACGTCCCCGCGTTGTCAATCGTAGCAAGCGGTACATGATGAGTGGGAAAAGAACCGGCCGCCAGGATTACAATAGGAGTCTTTAAGCTCAAAGTCTGCTAATCCCAGGCGGCCCCCAGCCAGTTTTGGTATACCATGCGCTGGGATTCGGTGGGCTCGGGTATTTTCACGATCACCACACTGTCAGGCGGGGCTGTGCCCGGACGTACCTTAAAGGTGCGCATGACGCCCCCGCGATTAACCACAAAGGTGGCAACCTTTTCTTTCGTGCGGGAACCAAGCAGTGCTGTTGAGTTGGCTGCTGTCACACGGAAATTATCAACGAAGATGATCTCATCGTTGACGCTCAGTCTTGACTCGGATACAGGCGAGCCGTGAGTAATTCTCGAGATTATGGTTCTTCCACCGTCCGTGTTAATCTCGAATCCGTAATACGCCTTGGAAGAATCATTCCGGCTGGAATACAGATACTCCGGCACTAATCCGGCAAGTTCCAATATACTATTCCAATCCATTTCAGCCGTTGTATTAACATATTGGAAGACGTTTTCCAGCTCCTGTCCAGCAATATCTTCGCAAACAATGCGGAACTGCTCTTCAGTAAAGCCGTCACCGGTATTCTCATAATATTGCCACAACGCCCTGAGAACATCATCCAGGGAGCGCCGGCCGGCTGTGGCAGATCTGATGGCCAGGTCCAGGGCCAGACCGACTAGGCCTCCTTTAGTATAGTAAGATATCGTGGTGTTGGCGCTATTCTCATCCGGCTGATAGAACTTGATCCAGGCATCGAACGAGGCTTCCTGGAGAGTTTGAACCAGCCTGCCGGGAGTATTCCTCATTTTGTCAATTTCCAGACCTACTTTGCTGAAATATTCCGGTATATCCATGAGACCGGTACGCAGCAGAAGATGGCGGTCATAGTAAGAAGTAAGGCCTTCCGCGACCCACAGGAGGGTAGTATAATTCTCGCTGTTATAATCGAACGGGCCCAATTCTACAGGCCGGATGCGTTTCACGTTATAGGCATGAAACATCTCGTGAGCAATGGTTTCAATAAATCTCTGATAGTGTTCGCCATCCTCAAAAGTCCAGCGGGAAATGATATAGTGCATTGAATTCAAATGCTCAAGTGCGCCTCCCCGCTTTTCTGCCAGTTCAAGAAAGATAGTATAATCCGTGTAGGGAATTGTACCGAATATGGAATGGATGGCCCGGCCAATGGTTTCCGTGTCGGCGAGCAACTGTTGCTGATTATACGATCCCTTGCCCGATATGGCATATTTGAAGGGAATACTGTCAACGCTGAATTCGTGGACCGTATGGGCGCCTAACATGAAGGGGGTATCGGCCAATGTGTCATAATCCGGGGTCCGGAAGACGGGACTCCGGCCCCCAACCCAGGGTAACGATGATGTTACCTGCTGCCAACCCCGGGGCAGATGGACAACCACCAGGCTCTCCTGGTCTTCCATCCCATCAGGATACATGAATACGCTGGCGCCATTCAACAACGCGCGGTCGGCATCCACAAAACTCTGACGAACACTCTGGACGAAAGCGTAGACCTGATACTTCACAACAATGGTACGCTTCTGTTCAACCATTACGCGCCAGGTGTTCTTGTTTAGCTTGATCACATCCAGCTTGCGCAGACCGGCGCTGGCGCTGAACGTTATGACGTTACCGGAAAAATCGCGTACTTTGTAGCTGCCGGGCGCCCAGACCGGCAGCTTGAAATCAATATACTCCTGCTTGCGCAGACCATCAATCTTGATTTCTACAGTCACGTAGTGTTTGACGCGGTCCTCAAAACGCAAAGTATAGGTAATCTTCGACAACAACGGTGTTGCCAGCAGAACGCCTAGTAGCACGACGCGTTTAATAAATGAATTATTATGAATTATGATTTTACTCCGCTTGTTTGAAATTTTACTGGAATTACGCTTTGTATCTGGCTCATCAAATTTATGGCTATAGTTTAACTCCCGTAGTACTTTATCGTAATTTATGGTAGACTTATCAGATGACTAATCCAACCGCTGAGGGTCTTTACCGTAAATTTGTATGGGAGCCTAAATTACCACGGCAGTTGCCCGTGTGGTAGGGTGAATTGGAATTGACCGGTTCCCTGGGAGTCACCTCTTGACCACCCCTTGGGAGGCGGATAAATTCGTGCTCCCCTTGCGGGACCTGGTGATGCTCTGGTTTAATAGTCGTACTAAAGATTACTTTTCAACTGATTCAATGAATTTAGCCGCCGCTTGATGCAGATAACTGTCCTATCACTATTGATTCCGCTACTCAGCGCCACTGCTGCGACAACCGCGGACACTTCCATATCACTATCGGAGGTGGCAGCCGAAGAGCTGCTCATGGCGGTTGCGGAGCGCCTTCATGGCGTGGATCAAGCCGCCACGGTGATAATAAGCCAGATAAACCGACGCGATTCGATCCGAACCAGGTATTTCAAATACTGGGTACACTACCCGCGGAGTTCGCACTCGGTTATCAAGCAGACCCGCGTTGAAATAATTGAACCGGACAAGGCCGCAGGTCAGAAGTACTGGTCGTTACAGTCAACTGATGGCAGTGAGGAGAAGTGGATCTATCTGCCCGGCAGCGGGAAATTGCAGCAAATTTCCGACAGGCAGCGCCGACGCCGTGAATTATTTGACTTCAGCGAGCTGGAACTGACCCACGAGAGTATCGCGGCCCACACCAACACCGTTGTTGAGAGCCAAACATTGGACGGACGTGAGGTTGTCTTGATCAAAAGCATTGAGCGCTCAACTCCCAGGCTGCTGAAACGTACTAAAAAGCGCACTCGTCGTCGCCCGGGTTATAAGCTGCTGTGGATCGACTCTGAACACCTGGTCGTCGTCAAAGCCGAATTTTATAATTCCAAGGACAAGCTCACCCGCAGCATCAAAGTAACGGAAACGGTAACTCTTGGCAACTACCAGCTGGCGAAGGCAATCGAGACGCTGGATTTGAAAAAAAAGACCAGAACGACGATTGAGATCAGGGACCTGAATTTGGGGAAAATAAGCAATACGGCCATATTCGAGCCCAAACCGGATTGATGTCCGGCCTACCCCGGCGGCCAGGACATGCGCCGCCCCCCAAATACGTGAAAGTGCAGGTGAAAGACCGATTGACCTGCGGCAGCCCCCGAATTGACCACCACCCGGTAAGCATCGGCGATGCCCTCCTGGTCAGCCAGGGCGGTAATCACCGTGTGGACATGGCCGATAACCGCTTCATCACCGGTTGATATGTCCTGCAGCCGGGCAATGGGTTTTAAGGGTACCACCAGGAAGTGCACCGGCGCCTGGGGATTCACATCCCGGAAGGCCATACAATGCTCATCTTCGTAGATGATATCGGCCGGCATCTCCTTGCTGATAATCTTGCCAAAGATAGTGTCGCTCATAATGGAACCTCTAGATTAAGTCTTCCAAAGCACTCTCCAAAGCGCTTATATCGCCCCCCGTATTATAGCCTTGAATGGATACTCTCAGCAAGTTCTGATCGTTCCAGCGCTTGATGGGCACTTCTATGTGATATTCGTTCAGCAGTGTCGATTCCAGTGCGCTATGGTCGATCTTATCCGGCAGCCTGACGGCAAACATCTGGGCAAACCACTGATCGCCATTTGCAGGGGCCGGCTCACCGAACCGGTCAAGCAGGCGCTGGCGCAGCTCCACGGCCACCCCGTGGCACCGCCGCCGGACACTGTCCCAATCGTGGTCATTCTGAAAGCGGATTGCCGCCTCAATGGCCATGTATGGGGAGACGTCGCTGGTCCCCACCCAGCCAAGATAGTCCTGAAAAGTGGAACCGCTGGGCTGTTCCGCCTCGTAGCCCCAGCTAACCACCAGCGGCTCGATTAGTGGCTGCATGTCAGGTCGCGCGTAGAGAAAGCCGGCGCCCCTGGGTGAGCAGAGCCACTTGTGGCAGTTGCCTGTGTAGAAATCGGCGCCCAAGTCGGTCAGGTTCACCGCTATGTGCCCTGGGACGTGCGCGCCATCGATGATTGTTATGATCCCAGCTTCCCGCGCACGGCGGCAGATCCGGGCCAGGGGGAAAATAAGGGCCGTGGGTGAGGTCATGTGGGAGATGGAAATGACTTTGGTTCGCTCGGTAACGCCGGACCAGAACTGTTCTATGAAGTCATCCTCGGTGGCCAGGGGCAACGCCAGTTTCCTGGTGATGTAAGCGGCCCCCCGCCTGCGAGTGATGAACCGCCAGGTGCGATCGATGGCGCCGTACTCATGATCAGTTGTCAGCACCTCGTCACCGGGACCCAGTTTAAGGCTGCGGGCCACAATATTGATCCCGGTGGTGGTATTGGGTACCAGGGCGATAGCGGAATGATCTGCTCCCAGGAGTCCGGCCAGGGCTTTGCGGGGTATTTCCAGGTATTCATCCAGTCGCCGCCACATGAATTCTTCCGGCCGGCGCTCAATGACCTCCTGCCATCGCCGCCACTCATCAAATACCGGTTTGGGACAGGCGCCGAAGGCACCGTGATTTAGAAAAATCAGATTTTCATCAAGATGAAATAGTGAACGGAGCTGTTCTGAGGTCAAAGTACTCAAGATTGTCTACATGAAGATCGCCTTTTGCGCATCCACTGCACCTATCCATGAAAGCTGGCCGAAGCAATCAGCCTAGACTGCTAACGGCCGTCCAACCACGGTAGTTTCCAGCCCAAAGGCAGGATCAGTGCCGCAGCCACGATTTTAATGGCCGCGCCGGTCAGGAAGGGTAGCAGCCCCATGGAAAGGAGCTGTCCTTCCGGGGCGAATACCGAGAGCCACGCCAGTCCGCCGGCAAAGATTACCGCTGTACCGGCTATCATTGCTGAAAACGTGGTAAAAAAGCGTCGGTCCCAGCCACGCTCGGCCAGGAAGCCAACCAGCATTGCCGCTGGAATAAAGGCCAGCAGATACCCGCCGGTGGGTCCAAGCAGGTACACCGGACCGGCCGCACCGCCCGCAAATACCGGCAGACCGGCCACGCCCTCGGCCAGGTAGAACAGCAAAGCCAATCCGCCCCGTACGCTGCCAAGCAGCGCACCCACAAGCAGAACCCCAAAAGTCTGGCCGGTAATGGGCACAGGAGTAAAGGGCAGCAGTACACTGACCTGGGCCGTCAGAGTCACCAGTACGGACCCGGCGGCAATCATCGCCAGATCATACAATCTGGCCGGTACGCGAGCTTCCGGTCTCAGTACGGTGGCATAAGTAGCGTGCGTCATCAATGCTCTCCTTAATAATCAAGTTGGCGGTTGGCCGTTAATTGCCGGACCGCGGAATTTAATTCCTGCGAGCCGGCGTGCCAATCGCTTATCTGCATTCAGTCGCTATCGGGCCGAGGGATCCCCAGTCGATGGAGACGCAGGCGGTAGGCAGCTGCCTGGTCGAAGGTCTCATCGAGAAGCCGCAACTGCTCCGACGGACCCTGATCTTTGCTGGGCTCTCCGCCTGCCCCGCCGCAAGAATCTTGATATGGGCATATTCATTATTTAGATTTATTCTCAAATGTGGCATTATTACTCTCAATAACGGTTTGCAATTCTCATTGTATCAGTCATAAACTGATGCCGGCATAATCTGTTGATTAAATTTTCAGGCATGAATGTAATTACTAAAGTGGCGCCTGGCAGCTTTCATACTGCTGATTCCCACGCTCCACTTTCCTTAAATTACGCCCGCCGCGGTAGATTGTTCTAGTATGTACCAAAACAAGAATATCGGGGATGCGCCATCCAAGCCAGATGTGGAACAGCTAAGCCTTAACATTAATGAGCGATCAAAAGCCAGGGTTATCGCCTCGTCACCACTGGGATTTCAGATTGAGTTAATGGAATTCGTGGGTAATGAGGACATACCGGTGCTGATGGATGTTTCCGAATCATTGACCAAGGAATACGGCGATACAGCCAGATTAACCAAGACCACCATCCGGAAATATTTCAACTACCCCAAAACACTGCCGTTTGTTGCCCGTCATCACGGTGAAATTATCGCTTATATTATCGGTGTACCGCTGGAATATTTTGTGCATGACTCCTGGGCCCAATACGACCAGAATCTGGGACAGAATAATACTCTGTATACGTATGCTTTCGTCATCAAGGAACGCTATCGCGGCAACGGTTTCGCCAAGACCTTAAAGAGAGTCTACATGAACTGGGCGAAAAAGCATAACTACCGCTACGTTACCGGCCACGTGGTTGAAGGCATCGCCAGGAATTTTTCGCTGGTAACCGTGATCGTCAAGCGGTTCAATAACTGGCACGGCTCGGGAAAGACATTTGAGTACTATCGGCGCCCCATCCATGATGCCTCGGTCGGCCGGGGATTTTAATTGATCATCAACCGGCAATAAAAAGCCACTCAGGGAGTGGCTTCGTCATAGTTGGTTTAGCAAATTCTATCAGCTTCTACTCAGAACCAGCGAAAGCAGATCGAAGAAGGCCTCTTGCTCCTTGGGATGCTCAAGATTGGCCTCTACGGTGGCCCCACCCTTGGCTTGATTGCGGTTTTTGAGCAGTATTTCTCGTGAATCATTGCTCAATTGATCATTCTTCTGTAACCACAAACACAGATCAGCGTCGACTTCCATCTGGGTATAGAAAAAATCGGGCCCCCACTTGATGCCAAATAGATATTCCTTCTCATAAAAAAAGGCATGAAACCAGCTACCATCCAATTTGCTCCACTTAATCTGCGCGAGCAGATCCATGTCAATAATCTCATCATAGACCATCTCAAAACGCCGGTAGCGGGCGGGGCCCAGAATTTCCTCCAGATCTTCCTTGGAAGGCGCTCTCTTAGAGTCTCGCAGTGCTTCACGATAGCCCATTTATTTACACCTGGTACTAGCTGTCAATTTCCAAACAGGGCGTCAATATCAGCCTGCGACACCGCTTCGTCACGGTGCATCTTATCCTCATAATCGATGGCTTCCTCTCCAGATTCTGCTGAGTATTGATCCAAAATATCCTTTACCAGTTCATTATGTTCGCCGACCGATTGTAATCCAACAAAGAGCTTGTCCATGCGGCTTTGTATGGCTTCCACAATCTGGGTGGCCTGTTGCAGGTGCTGGGAAATGATATCCTGGAACTGCAAGGCCATATTGATCTCGTTGATCTTCTCAGCCAATTCCTCCAGTGACTCCTTCATCGTGTCATCAACATCCGATGCGATCAGCTCATCTATTTTAACGGTGATCACGTCCGCGTTATCCATGATCGTATGAGTTGCATCGGCAGACATACTGTCAGCACTGCTGATATTCGAAGATGCATCCGGCATATGGGATGTAGTGCTCTGGAGTGAAACTTTGGCCTTTGCCAGTATCGGCATAAGATCACTTAGAAATGTGAGTAATTCCTCAAGGAATGGTGTAATCTCCCCGCCGAATTCAAACAGGGTGCCCATATCCTGAAGTGTCTTCAATACTGTTCCGGACTTTTTATCTACCACTTCCGTCTCCCTCTCCTATTTCAGAATAGCATCCAGCTTTGTTCTAAGTACATCAGGTGTAAACGGCTTGATCACATAACCATTTACTCCCAATTTCATGGCGGTCAGTATATCGTCCTTCATTCCCCGGGTGG